>JBFLWQ010000010.1 GCA_040757775.1 Thermodesulfobacteriota bacterium | reverse complement strand
CTCAAAAGAAAAGTTTCCATTATATTTAAAAGAACTCGAATTCCGTTATAATAATAGAAAAGAATCTATCTTTAATCTGATAACAAAATATATCACAAATTTGGTGCCAAATCTTTTATAATCACCATAATTTGTAATAACACGACAAAAAACAAACCAAAAAGGAAATAAATGGAAGAATCTTCATGGTCATCCAAGTCCCCTGAAAAGTCCAGCCCTCTGCGCATCCTTTTGGCAGAGGACAACGCTACCGACCAGATCATTACCCTGGAAATTCTGAAACAGCTAGGATGCCAGGCCGACGTGGTGCACAACGGGCTAGAAGCTCTGAAGGCGCTGCAGTGCCAGGACTACGAATTGGTGCTGATGGATATTATGATGCCCGAAATGGACGGCATGGCTGCAGCACGTGAGATTGTGCGCCGTATTCCGGCGGAAAGACGGCCGTGGATTGTCGCCATGACAGTCGATACGGGATACGAAGACCGCCGTAAATATTTTGAGAGCGGCATGAACGATTTTATCGCAAAGCCTGTTGCCAAACAGGATCTGGCAACAGCACTTTCGCGGATACCTTCAAAATGCATGGCCGCAACTCCCGGACAACCCCTGCTGGATACAACCGCGCTCAAACGCCTGAAAGAAACCCTAGGCCGTCAAGCCGATAACATGTTCCCGGCCTTGGTGGACGATTTTTTCAAGGACGGGGACAGGCTTTTAAAAGAGGCTTGTCTTGCGCTGGAGCAGAAAAACATGGAGGCGTTGCGACGGGCGGCGCACACGCTCAAATCGAACAGCGCCACCTTTGGCGCAATGGCGCTCTCTGCCGCGGCAAAGGAGACGGAATTACTTGCCAAACAGGGAACCTTCACGGGCGCACAGGCGCTTATCGAACGTTCGCAGCAGGAATTCCAAAAGGCAAAAACCGAACTGGAACGGTACCGGAAGGGCATTTGACATGGCACCTTGTAAAACGCTACTGGTCGTTGACGACGAAAAACTCCCACGCACCCTCCTTTGCGTCAACCTTAAGGAAGCCGGCTACCAGGTCTTGGAAGCCGAGGACGGCCGGGCCGCTCTTTCCCTGCTCCGCGAACAGGCCATAGACGTTGTTCTGCTGGACCTGGTCATGCCCGAGATGGACGGCTTTCAGGTGCTGCGTAAAATGAAAGCCGACAACGAGCTCAAAGACATTCCCGTGGTCGTGGTATCGGCCAGCGACGACATGAACAGCGTGGTGAAATGCTTAGAAATGGGGGCCGTTGACCACCTTTCCAAGCCGTTCGACCCGGCCCTTTTGCAGGTGCGCATCCGCTCGGCGCTAGCCATCAGCCAAGTAGAGGAAATGCGCGCCTCGGGAGAGGCGCCTAAAAGATCCATCCCTGGCCCGGGCCGGCACTGGGGTATGGAAGCGGCAGCAGACAAAAAAACAGAACCGGGAATGAAAATATCGGGTTTTTTAAAAGCCCTGTTGGGATGGAGCAGGCCGTACCGCAATCAGATGAGAGTGTTTCTGCTGTTGATCCTCGCCTGCCTGGGCGTTGAAGCAGCGCTGCCCCTGGGATTCAAGTTCATTACCGATGATGCGCTTATCCCGCACAATTTCCGCGTCCTGATGCTGACGCTCGGCATCCTAGTTTTTGCCATGGTTGCTGCGGCCCTGATGCAGGTGGTCACGGACTGGCTGTATGCCCGCCTTGCGGTAAAAATCCTCAACGATCTCCGCTTCAGTATGTACCGCCACCTGCAGAGCCTTTCCATGAGCTTTTTTGGCCGGATCTCGGCAGGTGAAATCACGTCGCGGTTCACTACCGACCTGGCTGCCGTTGAAAACACGGTCATGCTTTGCCTGCCCCTGGCCATCAGCCAGCTGATGATGGTCCTGTTCACACTGGGTCTTTTGTTCGCCCTGGAATGGAAGCTTGCGATGTTTGTCATCTTTGGCATTTTTGTAAGCTACCGCGCCGAACAGCGCATCGAAAAGCCCGCCGCGCAGGCCGATGTCCGCATGAAAAGGGAACAGGCGCGCATTACGGCCATACTTCAGGACGTGATAGGCATGCAGCAGGCGATCAAGGCGTTCCGGCTGAAAAACATGGTGGCCGAGCGCTTTAAGTTGCAGATGGTGAATTTCTTCCATTTAACCATGCGAGCGTGTTTTCTTTCCTACCTCACGGACCGGGTGCCCGGCCGGTGCGCCGCCATATTCGGCATGCTCACCATAGCGGGCGGCAGTCTGCTCACCTTTTTCGGCTACCTGACCATTGGCGGTCTTGTTTCGTTCCAGGTACTGCTTTCGGGTCTGGTTATCGCTATCAACGAGCTGACCTGGAGCATACCATACCTGGTGCGCGCCACCGGCGGCATGCAGAAAATCGAGCAACTCCTTCAAGAAAAGCCCGATATCACGGACGCGCCAGACGCTGTTCCGCTGCCCCGCCCTGGCCACGAGATATCATTTAACAACGTGTCGTTCGGCTATACGGAAGGCCAGGTGCATCTTAAAAATGTGACCTTTTCCATTCCCATAAAAAGTTCGGTGAATTTTATAGGACCGAGCGGAAGCGGCAAGAGCACGGTGCTCAATCTTCTGATGCGGTTCTACGATCCGCAGGAAGGCACCATCTGCATCGACGGGGTGGACCTGCGGAAGGTGACGCTGGATTCCCTGCGCCAGCACATGAGTATTGTATTCCAGGACACCGTGCTGTTCAATACCACAATCCGCGAAAATATCCGCGTGGGCAAGCAGGGTGCCACGGACGAGGAGGTCGAAGCAGCAGCCAGAGCAGCGGGCATACATGAGACCATTACTGGCTTTCCCGGGGGATACGAAACAATTGTAGGGGAGCGCGGCGGAAAACTTTCCGCGGGCCTGCGCCAGCAGCTGGCCATTGCCCGGGCCATTCTACCCGACCCGGCCATTTTGCTGCTTGACGACGTAACCTCTGCCCAGGATACCACCACCACCTCCCAAATAGACCGTCTGCTCGAACAACTCGGCAGGGACAGGACTGTAATTTCGGTCACGCACCGTCTGGAGGCTGCCCCCCGCGTTCGTTCAGTATTCGTTTTTAACGAAGGCCACCTGGTGGAGCAGGGTCCGCATACAGAACTGCTACGCAACGGCGGAACCTATGCGCAGCTCTGGCAGAAACAGACCCCCGCCGGCATATACAAAAAATTCGAAACAGGGCACCATGCCCCCTGAACCAGAACCCGGAGTAATACCATGAAACAGAACATCCGCAAACTCATTTTATCCCTGCTGGGCGAGGTAAAAGACGCCGAACCGCTGCGAAGCCTAAATTCCGTTGAGCAGAAGGAATTTTCCCGGGATGTTGCCCACATGAACCTTGCCCGCATACGGATGCTTTGTTTGCTGGTTGCTATTGTTGAATCGCTGGCACTGGTGCTTAGCATGTTCGGCCTTATGAAATACGGCGCGGGCGTATTGAGCCAGAAAGGAATTTTGATGGCTCTTTCCGCCAACATTGTTGTTTCGCTTGTATTTCTTCTTGCCGTAAAGCGGCCGGCACTGCCGGCAGACCTGCGGCCATGGCATGCCATTGCAAGCTTTGGCGTTGTCTTTGCGTTGCTGTCAATCTTCGGGCTGATTTCCGTGTTCCGCCAGGCCATGAGCTCCAATATTTCCCCCTACATGATTGCGCTCCTTGTCTGCGCCACGGCGCTGTGCCTGTACCCGTGGCAGAGCCTGGTGCTTTTTACAGGATCGTTCTGCGTGCCGGTGGTCACCCTTTTGCTGATGACCCGTTTCCGCGTCGATGTCCCCATGCTGTTCAACAACACAGCAATGGTTGTGTTTGCCTATGTAGTCTCGCTTGCGGTGTTCCAGAAGGAAAGACGCGACTTCAAGCGTAAATGCCTGCTGGAGGCCACCAACGAAAAGATGCGTCTTTCGGAGCAGAATTTCCGGCAGATGGTCGAGAACGCGCCCGTGGGGATCTTCCGCACTACCCCGGACGGGAAAGTGCTTGAGGCCAATCCCGCGCTGCTAGCCGCGCTGCATTTTAAAAACGTAGAAGGGATTAACCGGTACGGCCTGATAAACCTGTATACCGACTACAAGGAGCGCGAGCGCCTGCTTTCCCTTGTCCAGCAAGGTCCTGTTTCGGCGTTTCATACATGCTTTCGCCTGCCAGATGGCGAGGTTATTGTTGTGTCCCTGGGTGCGTACCTTGCGCGCGACGCCGAGGGAAAACCGAAATACCTGGAAGGGACCCTGGAAAACGTGACGCAGCAGAAAAAATCTGAGCAGGCAGTAAAAGAATCCGAGCAGCGGCTTGCCTACGTGATAGATTTTCTGCCCATCGCCACAGTGGTCATCAATACCGAGGGCATCGTGACTGCATGGAACCATGCCGCCGAGCAGATAACCGGGGTCAAGGCAAAGGACATGCTGGGTAAAGGCAACCAAGAATACGCCATTCCCTTTTACGGCGAGAGGCGGAAAATTTTAATAGACCTGGTGTTTGCGTCGCCCGAAGAGCTGAAAACAAAGTACATGCATATCGAGCAGAGCCATGGAGTGATCACCGCAGAAGCTGTTTGCCCTGCCCTTCCCGGAGGCGCACGGCACCTGCTGGGATTTGCAACGGCCCTGTATAATTCGCAGGGCACGGTGGTGGGGGCCATTGAATGCCTGCGTGATATCACCGATTTCCGGCAGACCGAGGCGCAGCTCAAGGAGGCCAAAGAGGTTGCCGATGCGGCCAACCAGGCAAAGAGCATCTTCCTGGCAACCATGAGCCACGAAATCCGTACACCTATGAACGCCATCATCGGGATGACCGGGCTGCTACTGGACAGCACGCTCACGCCCCAGCAACTGGATTTTGCCCAGACTATCCGCGACAGCGGCGAAGCCCTCCTGACGATCATCAACGACATCCTTGATTTTTCCAAAATAGAAGCGGGAAAGCTTGACCTGGAATGCCAGCCCTATGACCTGCGCGGATGCGTGGAATCCACCTTAGGGCTTCTGGGCCACCGGGCAACGGAAAAGCACCTTGAAATGGTATATCTTATCGATCCTGGGGTTCCCGGTATACTGATCGGCGATTCCACGCGCGTGAGCCAGGTGCTCACCAATCTGATGAGCAACGCCATCAAGTTCACGGAAAAAGGAGAAATCGCGGTCATGGCAAAAGCACGCATGCTGGAAGAGAAACCCTCATATGCCAGCAACCATTGCGAAAACTTACCGGAATCGGTCCGCTCGGGCCAGTGGTACGAAATAGAATTTTTGGTGAAAGATTCCGGGGTCGGTATCCCGGCCGACCGCATGGACCGCCTTTTCAAATCGTTCAGCCAGGTGGACTCCTCCATGGCGCGCAAGTATGGCGGCACCGGCCTGGGGCTTGCCATCAGCCGGCGCCTGTGCGAAATGATGGGCGGAAAAATATGGGCCGAAAGCGAACTGGGCAAGGGATCTACGTTCTATTTTACCCTGCAGGCAGAAAAGGCAAAGACCGAAAAAAAGCAGGCGTACCTGAGCGAGGAGCAACCAGATCTGCAGGGCCGGCGGCTTTTAATCATTGACGACAATCCCACCAATAGGAAAATCATTGCCTTGCAAACCAAGGCCTGGGGCATGCAGCCGCAGGAGGCCACCTCGGCAACCGAGGCTCTGGCCATAATCGGCCGCAATGAGCCGTTTGACCTTGCCATTCTGGATATGCAGATGCCCGAAAAAGACGGGCTTGCGCTTGCCGAGGAGATCAGAAAATACCGCGACGCGCAATCCCTGCCGCTGATTATGCTGTCATCTATTGGCACCGCTTTTCGGGATGCGCGCGCCAAGCATTTTTCTGCGCAGCTTTCAAAACCCGTAAAACCTTCCCAGCTTTACAATACGATCATGGAGGCGCTGGCGCCCTCTGTGCCGAAGACGTACCAGAAGGAATATGATATTGAGAAAAAAGTAGACTATGATGCGGAAATGGGCAGGCAATACCCCCTCCGCATTCTGGTGGCCGAGGATAACGTAATCAACCAGAAACTGATCCACGCGATATTGGAGCGTATGGGGTATTTGCCGGAAATCACAAGCAACGGAAAAGAGGCCATTGCCTCCCTTAAACGGCAGCACTACGACGTGGTGTTGATGGATGTACAGATGCCGGAAATGGATGGCCTGGAGGCTACCGGCCATATCCGAAAGGGCTTCAGCCCAGAGCTGCAGCCCTACATTATTGCCATGACCGCCAATGCCATGCAGGGAGACCGGGAACAATGCATTGCCGCGGGCATGGACGACTATTTGAGCAAGCCGGTCCGGCCCAACGAGCTGGTTACCGCGCTGAAAAAGGTTAAGCCGAAAGCGATAAATCATCCTGCCGGAAACCAGCCCGAGAAGGAAAGGTGCAGTGCTGTTCCTGTTTTTGACCCGGGGGAATTTGGCCGCCTGAAATCAAGCCTGGGCGACCAAGCCCTCGCATTGATTCCCAGGCTCGTGGATCAATTCGCTAAGGATGGACCCGGTCATATTGCACGGGCGCGCGCGGCGCTTGTCGCAAACAAAATGGCCGACCTGCGGCGTGAGGCCCATACGCTTAAATCAAACGCGCTCAATTTCGGTCTTGCGGCTTTGGCCGAGGCATGCAAAACGCTCGAATACCAGGCGCGCGAGAACAAGGCAGAAGGCGCAAGCACGCTTATCGATGCCATGGAAATGGAATTTAAAAAGGCAGCAGCAGAACTTGAAAAAGCACGGGCAGAATTGTAGCATCGACTGATAGGTAATTGCTTTTTTCGGGAGCGATCGGGTATATATAATATTTTTCTTTTACACCCGGCATAATTATTCGCTCTTTTCAAGCTTCCGCCGACCGTGCTTGCGATGTTCCCGTTAAGAAAAATATGCATTTCGTCTGTTAAAAACCAACAGTAATTTCCCGACGGTTTGGACTGTAAGAGAAATTTCGTCCGTCTCTTCGCTTGAAACCAAGCCAGGGGATCGCTATTTTTTTCTGGTGTTATGAAACTTCCTGGGTGTATCTTAAAGAAAGCGAAAGCAAATAAACCCATGCCTAACACTTATAAGGCCTCCTCTTGTCAAGAGAAAAAAGGGTATTAATCGGTAATAAAGAGACTTCCCTTTTTTCTGTTGTTAATCATACCGCTTTGCGGCCTCCTAAGGGAGGCCTTAATGAGCATCAAATCGATGCAGCTGACTCATTAACAAAAATATTCTTAAAATGGTTGAACAAATAAAAACATTACAAAAAATAAGAAAGTTAATTGGTTGGTCTACTAAGGAGTTAGCCGATAAGACACGATTGTCTCGTAATGTAATTTTGCGATTAGAGGCTGGCAAACCTCTTGAGAATGAAAATGATTTTATATGGAATATAATTACTGCATTGAAACGAGAAATAAGATATCGTAAGAAGAAAAACAAAATGAATTATGACCAGAAGAATGAACAGGAAAGAGTAGATTTGAAAGAATATTTCCCAAATCTATCTAAAGGCGAGATCAAACATTTGTTTAGTAAGGAATGGCTGCAGAATAATGCGAAAGGCTATAAAGGAGCTAAATCTAAATCTCCAGACGATATTAGAGCGGCCATAATCGATTTGAAAAACCAAAGTTCTGAAATTCAGTCAGATCAATTAAGTAGAAAAATTTGCCAGAAATACGGTCATATCATCTATTACTTGAAATACTCTAAAAAGGAAGCTGATGACAGATTAGGTATAGCCATCTCATATGCAAAAGGATTGATGGATTCAATGTCTGATACTCAGCGTCAGAAATATTTTAAAGGCGATTTTCAGCCTCAATATAACCCTAAAGCATGTAGATGGTTTGAAATATTTGATAAAACAAACAATACGAAAGGCATGTATGCTACAAATGGTGGGGAATTTTTCATTGAAACACTTGGTTATTTCCTTGACTACATTAACCATGATTTGAAATTAATAATGGATTGGGATGAGGAATTTCACTATGATATTAATGGGTCTTTATATGAACGTGATAAAATCAGACAACAGAACATAGAAAAATATTTCCCGAATTACAAATTCATAAGAATAAGAGAAAAGGAATTCGAAAAATATCTATAATACTTAAAGTATAAAAATGAATGTTGGCCATTAAGAGAAGAACATGAAGCCGTGTTTTCCATTCCTGACGGGGAATTAATTGATGGCGAAATACCTTAAAACAAGGCACAGCTTGTTCAAGCATGGATAGAAATACATAAAGAGGAGTTAATGGCGGACTGGGAACTTGCTTCATCAGGGCAAGAAATGTTCAAGATAGAACCTCTCAGGTAATAGGGGTAATAAAATGAATCCAAGAATTAAAGAAGTACATCCAAATGATGATTATACATTGAGTATTGTATTTGAAAATGACGAAGAGCGAATCTTTGATGTAAAGCCTTATCTGGACAAAGGCATTTTTACTCAACTGAAAGACCGCCGCATATTTAATTCTGTTAAGCCATTTCTCGGCAGCATACAATGGCAGAATGGGTTGGATTTCTGCCCCGATACATTATATTTAGAAAGCAAAAGAGCTAACAAATCGCCAAAGTAGACACGATATAAAGTCGCTGTGCCCTTTAGCTTTGTCGTTCCCTCCCTTGCTCCGCATTATCCTGATAACTCCCTTTTTATCCATTTATGGTAGGAAATAGCAAATAGTCAACCATCTCACATATGGTATGACCGATGGTTATATGTACCTCCTGGATACGAGGGGTGCTGTCCGAAGCAACGTTTAATGAATAATCTACTATCTTTGCAATCTTTCCCCCGTTCTTGCCGGTTATCCCGACTGTCTTAATCCCCATCTCTTTTGCAATCTGGAAAGCTTTGATGACATTAAGCGAATTGCCGCTTGTACTAATGCCAATAGCCACATCTCCCTTTACTCCCAATGCTATTATCTGTTTATAAAAAATATCAGAAAAATCTGCGTCATTACCTATACTTGTAATTATAGAAGTATCCGTAGTTAAAGCCAATGCCGGCAATGGGGGCCTCTCAATTAAGAAGCGATTTACAAACTCGGCAGCAATATGCTGAGCGTCAGCAGCACTTCCGCCATTACCAAAGAGGATGATCTTGTTACTCTGTTTAATAGCATTGGTAATCACTTCGACTACAGAGATTATCCTGTCCACATTCTCCCTGGCAAATCTGACCTTTAAATCAGCACTGTCCAAAAAGCTCTGGATGATCTTATCCTTCATATAGTACCTTCTAATATGCTTCCGTATCTATGTCTTAGAATTCTAGGATAATTGAAATTTATATACATCTTGATAACCCATGTCAAGCAAATTTGACGGCTTCGTAAAAAGTCCATCTGTCAGCCTGAGGCGGATTGCACTGCATCCTTCGTCGTTGCGGCGTACAGGCAAGTACGCCTCATTCCTTCGGATTTGCGCGCCTTGCATCTGGAGCTTTTTACTGTGCCGTCTGATTTTTGACTTTTTACGACTTCATCAAATTTAACCCAACCTAGAAATGCCTTGACACAGGATTTTTAATTGGGTATTTTTATTTTTAGGACAGATTATTTAACCGGCAGATTGAGGTTCCAGCCTAGGATTTGGGAGTTAGGAAAAGAGATGGAAGAGGTTAAGGTTCAGGTAAAAAGGGTGAGAGAGGGTATGGATGACGATGTACCTCTACCCTGTTATATGACCGAGCACTCAGCAGGTATGGACCTTTATGCCGCAGTTGGCGAGGATATTCTTATCAAACCGGGAGAAAGAAAGCTAATACCTACAGGTGTTGCTGTTGCAATTCCTAAAGGCTTTGAAGCGCAGATCCGCCCCCGCAGTGGAATAGCTTTCACGAATGGGATAAGCTTGATAAATTCACCTGGCACTATAGATGCAGATTATCGAGGAGAGATAGGGGTTCTGCTTATAAACTTTGGAACTGAACCATTTGCCATAAAAAGAGGTGACCGGATAGCTCAAATGGTAATAAATAGGGTTTACCGCGCCTCTCTCGAGCTTACCCGGGAACTTGATACGACAGAGAGAGACTCCGGAGGGTTTGGGCATACTGGAAGGTAATTATATATGGTTTATCTCCCAAAGAGTTGGTCGATGAAAAGGATTCAAGGGGTCAAGGGTTCAAGGATTCGAGCGAAATACTTAAGTATACTCAGAGAGGCTGGTAGTGAAAGAGATATATAAGAGGATGATGAGGGAGTCAAAAAGAATAGCCTCCAGTTCGAAGTGCCCCAGTTTTTATATAGAACACGAGAGCCTTCTTTTAATTTCAAAGGAGATATATAATAGCAATGCAGAAGTGTTAAAGTGCCGGGACATTGTGATCAAAGAATTAGTAAACAACATTGGACACGGTATGAAACATGCCGAAAAGGTAACGATTGATATTGGTGCCATTGTCCTTATTGAGGGAGAGAGGCAATCCTTAAAATCAGACCAGATCAAAAACGCAATTGTCATTGCCCAACTTTCAGGGTTACTGCACGACATCAAGAGAAAGGAACCAGATCACGCCAAAGCCAGTGCCAGAGAGGCAAGGAGCAAACTCAGGGATTTTTCATTAAAAGAGAGAGAAAAGGAGATTATAGTTCAGGCTATCTCCAATCATGAGGCATTTATTGAACCAAAAAAAGTCTCCACTCTTCTGGGACAGTTGATCAGCGATTCTCTTTACGATGCGGATAAGTTTAGATGGGGGATAGACAACTTTACGGAAACCCTCTGGTACATGGCAGATTTTCGCAAGACCCCCATTGAGTCGATAATTGAGTACTTCCCCAAGGGATTGAAAGGGATCAGGAAAATAAAAGACACTTTTAGAACTGACACCGGTAAGAAGTATGGTCCGGAATTTATTGACCTGGGATTGGAGGCAGGAGAAAAGATTTATGACCATTTATTATCACATGCTTCCTCCCTATAACTCTTTATCTTATGGATATTTCTAATAATAACAAATCGATTGATAATATGAAGGACAGGATTAAAAAGGTCCTATCTCAGAGAACAAAAAAGACCATCGTCGATGATAGCTTTAAGCCTTCAGGGGTACTTCTTCCCCTCTTTTACAAAGATGATAAGTACCACATTTTGTTTACAAAGAGAACGGAAGACGTGGAACATCATAAGGGGCAGATTTCTTTCCCAGGAGGGGCTTATGATGAGGGAGATGAGACATTAATGACTACTGCCCTTAGAGAGAGCTATGAGGAAGTAGGCATCAAGAGTGAGGACGTGGAGATACTGGGTGAATTGGATGATATAGTGACTACGACAAAATTTATTATCTCCCCATTTGTGGGTTTTATCCCGTATCCCTATGAATTTGAGGTAAATACCCACGAAACAGATGAGCTCATAGAGGTACCCATACAGGCGTTGCTGGATAAAAAAATATACAGAGAAGAGCTTATGATTCATGAAGGTGAGACTTCCCCGGTTTATTTCTACCACTACAACAGTCATGTTATCTGGGGGGCTACTGCCAGTATATTGAAACAGTTTCTGGATCTGGTCTTTTAAGTCCCTACCCATTTAATTTTGACTGACTGACCAGCTCATTGAATCTCTTATCCACATCATTCTGTATCTCTGCTATCTGTTCCGATGTGAGGTGTGAGAACCTTCCCTGTTTTGAGAGATATTCTTCTACAGGTTTCCTCCTCTTTGGCATCCTGCTTATAGTTCTCTTTCCATCTTCATATTCATAGAGAACGAGAAAACCCGTCTCCACGGCAAGACGGGCAACCTCTATGGTTAACGATGCATCGAACTCCCATCCCGTTGGGCAGGGGGCGATAACATATACAAAAGACGGGCCTTCATGTTCCCGCGCTTTTTTGATTTTACGCAATAAATCCTTGGGATAGGCAGGAGAGGCTGTAGCAGTATATACATTTTCGTGGGCTTCTACTATCCTCATTATATCCTTCTTACGAGTTCTTTTCCCTGATGGTGTTGTTTTTGTACGTGCCAGGTAAGGGGTGGCGCTGCTCCTTTGAACACCTGTGTTCATATAGGCTTCATTGTCATACAGGAGGTATGTTATATTATGACCCCTTTCCAACGCCCCAGAAAGGGTCTGTAAACCGATATCAAGGATGCCTCCATCTCCTCCATAGAGAAAGATATCCGTATCCATCCCCTTTCTCTTCAATGCAACCTCTACCCCGCTTGCTGCACCTCCAGCGCTGCTGAAGCTAAAAAATGCTCCGGGGACCTTAAGACAGGTTTGAGGAAAAGCCGCAGGTATGACCCCGAGACAGCCGGCATTCGCAGTAACAAAAGTATTTTTATCGAATACACTCAATGCCAGTTTTATGCAGATTAGCCCCCCACATCCAGGGCAAAATGGGTTTCCAAACGCCTGTATATGCTCACCTTCCTCAATCTGCCTGTCAACGTCCTCAGATCTCTGCAGCCTCTCATAATTATCATACCCAATAACATCGAGAACCTCCTCTTTGAATCCCTGGTTATACCATTCAACGAATTCATCATCTCTGTTCAAAGTGGTATCCACGATAGTTGCAATATCCCCCTGAAGCATATCCTGGCTCCCTATAATAAAGTTAGATACAATAGCAGGGGAATGATGCAGGGCTGCCTTTGTCTCCAGATACGTTATGCCGTCAGAGCCAGGAGAAGTTGCCCTGTCCAGAACTAATATCTTTTTGACACCTTTCAGCGCTTCAATAATTTCTTCTTTAGGAAAAGGTCTAAAACATCTTAGCTTCAACATTCCTATCTTTTGCCCCTTTTCTCTGTATTCGTCTACCATATCTCTTGCCACACCCGCTACAGAGCCCATAACTATTACTGCCATTTCTGCATCATCAATCTTATAGGATTCGGTTAACCCATGGTAGTTTCTACCAAAAAGACCAGCAAATTCCCTGCAGGTTTCTTTGATGATTCCTTTTGCTGCCTGCAGCGCCATATACTGCTGATACTTCAAGCTATCAAAAAGGGATGCCGAAAGGGCTGGTCCTCCCTGCATTATAGGATATTTTGGATCTATGAATGCATGCTTTGGGTTATACCTGGGTAAGAATCGATCCACCACCTCTTGATCAGGAACATCTACCAGTTCATAGGTATGGGATAAACGAAACCCCTCTATTACCACGAAACTGGGAAGGAGGACTTGTTCATTCTCACTTATCTTATATGCCATAATTATAGAATCAAGGGCTTCCTGGGCATTTTCACAATAGAATTGAAGAAAGCTTGCATCCCTTTCGGATAGTGAATCAGAAAAATCCGACGCAAAGGTCTGAGGGGAACCGATTGCACGACTGGTAACGGCTACAACCACGGGTAATGCCATCCCCGAAGCCATCCATAGCATCTCTTTCATATATGCTAAACCCTGAGCACAGGTGCATGTAAAGGCTCTGACTCCAGCTGCAGTTGCCCCAGCACAGATATTCATAGCTCCCATCTCTGATTCAGCATTAACAGAGTCAGCATCTAATTCCTTGTCATCAATCATGTTTGACAATGCCTCTAAAACGAGGGAATTTGGTGTAATAGGATAAGCAGATACAACATCTACCCTCGAGAGCCTTACACCATGGGCTACACTTTCAGAACCTGACAAATACATTCTCATAGTTTTTCCCTTTCCATTTCAATTGCATCTTTCGGACATTCATAGGCACAAATACCACAACCTTTGCAGTACTCATAGTTTATTGCAATATTATCCTTTTCCCATATTACCGAATTATCAGGACAGTACCAGTAACACAGCTTACAGTTATTGCACTTAGATTGGTCAAGAATGGGTTTAAAGACCCTCCATCCACCGGTCTTATAAACTACAGAAGTTCCCGACTTATGAATGCTTCCTCCTCTTATGTATTCTTTTCGCATCATCTTATTACCTCATTAAACGCAGCTTTAACGGCATTTATATTGTTGTTAATAACTTCCTCCGGAAATTTTTTCCCGAGTATTTTTCTGACTCCCTTTTCAGCAGAATCCAGGCTTACGAGTCCTGAAACTCGTGCAAATGCTCCCAACATTGCAGTATTCGTTATAGGAGCCTTCAGCTTATCGAGAGCGATAGATGTTGCATCGACACAGAACGATGGGTTCTTAAACTTGAGATTAACAGGTGAATTGACAATAATCTTCCCATCATCCTTTAAACCTGCCTCCAGGTTCACTCCGCCTACTATTGTTGAGTCTAATACGACCACATAATCAGGCTCAATAATGAAGCCTCTCTCTGATATAGGCTTATTTCCTATTCTGGCGTATCCCTCCATAGGAGTACCCCTCCTATCCCAACTCTGTCCCTGGGAAGACTGCCCAAACTTGCCCTCCTCAGTAGCAGCCAAACATAACATATGGGCAAAGGTAACGGCACCCTGTCCACCTCTCCCGTGGATCCTTATTCTAATCATTCTTAGATTAACTCCTTTCTCTTCAATCTTTCCCTGTCGTCTTTGTCAGAGATATGAAAACCTTAGTGAGTAAAGCAATGCGCCTTTTTACAAAACCTGTATGACAGCAAAATTACTACAATGCCGTTATATTACCTTTTCCTCCTTCAGCTTGGCAAGGTCGTCCTTGGAAAAATTCATCATAGAAGCGTATATTTCCTCATTATGCTGACCAAGGAGGGGAGCGGGCTGGATTTTTATCTCTGATTTTGATAACTTGATGGGTGACCCAAGGATAGCGACTTTACCTCTGGTAGGATGTTCAATCTCGGTAACCATACCCCTCTCTCTGAGATGAGGGTTATTTAAGAGCTCTGTCATGTCCAGAACGGCACCACACGGGACACCTCTCTCAGCTAAGTACGACATAGCCTCCATCTTCGACCTCTTTGATGTCCAGTCCTCGATCATACTATCCACCGCATCACAATTCGCCCCGCGGATTAATGGATCAGCAAACCTTGGGTCTGGAAGGGCATCTTCCCTCCCTATAGCTTTCAGGAGGTTTTCCCACAGGGGGTTTGTCAAAAGCCCTATAACTACGTATCCATCTGTAGTCTTGTAACTGTTCCACGGTGCTATCATCTTCGTCTTGTTACCGGTTCGCTCTATGGGTTTGCTGCCACCGACATAATAAAAGTTGTAAACTGGTCTTAAGGTATTGAATATGGCATCCTGCATAGCAACCTCCACCTCCTGGCCTTCACCGGTCTTCTCCCTCTGGTACAACGCACCAAGTATACCCACAGCGAGGTTAATAGCACCTATACTGTCGCCTAGACCTGTCCCGACCTTGGTAGGAGGATTCTCAGGGTACCCAGTTACACCCATCAGCCCCCCGGTTGCCTGGGCCACTATGTCAAAGCAGGGAAAGTCCTTATAAGGTCCATAGGTTCCGAATCCGGTAATGGATGCATATATAATCTTGGGATTTACTTCCTTCAGCACCTTATAATCTAGACCGAGATTCTCCATGGTTCCGACGGTAAAGTTGTTGACCACTATATCCGCTTTCTTAACCATCTCCTTGAATATCTCTTTCCCTTTCGCACTCTTTAAATCCAGGGTTGTACTCTTCTTGCTCAGGTTTAAAAGGATAAAGTAGAATGAGTCAATCCCTTCGGCTCGCTTCTCTGAAAAAGAAAGTCTCCCCAAATCTCCTGTTGCCGGGTTTTCAACCTTTATTACATCTGCTCCCAGGAACGCCAGTAATACTGTGCATGTAGTCCCTGCCTCGAATTGGGTTAAATCCAACACCTTAACGCCTTCTAACGCCTTTTTCATACTCTCCTCCTTCTTTAATTACTCTTTTGATTTGAGTATTGTTCTGATGTATTGACCAGACTTTATTTCCGTGCTCAGAATAATACATATTTTGACTTATACGGTCAAGAAAAAAACAATTTATTGACAATGATTAATCGATAAAATAAAATCGATCTGGTTTTGCGTTTTCTGTTATGCAGGGGCTATATGACGCATAGAGACCTTGAAAAATGCCCAATTTGTCATTGCGAATCCGCCAGAAGCGGATGAAGCAATTTCATAACATGTTGATTATCAAAGAGATTGCCACGGCGTGCACACGCCTCGCAATGACTGAAAGCGAGTTTTTCAAAGGTCTAGCATAGAGAAGAACAACAATATAAAGAGTTTTGTAGATAAACTGTTTTAATGGAGACTTTGTATGGATTTCTTTTTAACAGAAGAGCAGAAGGCTGTAAAAAGACTGGCACGAGATTTCGCTGAAAAGGAGATCATACCAGTAGTGGCTGAAGATGATTGCGCCCACAGGTTTCAGAGGGAGATTATACTGAAAATGGCAGATCATGGTTTTTTTGGAGCGGCGTTCCCTGAGAAGTACGGAGGTTCCAACCTTGGTTTTGTAGCTCATGCCATAATAGTAGAGGAGATTTCCAGAGCAGAGTCCTCTCTGAGACACTTCTTTAACATGCAGGCACTTACCTGCCCTTTGACTATCCTCAACTGGGGTACAGAAAAACAAAAGGAGAAGTATGTACAAAAGCTGATCCGATGCGAGATATTTGGTGTAAATGCCATGACAGAGCCAAATGCAGGTTCTGATTTTGCATCTATCCAGACAACTGCCACAGAGGATGGTGATTCTTTTATCATCAATGGCTCCAAGATGTGGATCAGTAATGCCCCTATAATGGATGTAGGGGTGGTTTATGTAAAGACTGATCCCATGATTGTACCCAAACACAAAGGGATCTCGTGTTTTATTGTTGAAAAGGAGATGCCCGGCATCACAAGAAAAGAGATAAAGGATAAACTGGGGCATCACTGTGCACCTACAGGCGAACTTATATTTGAAGATTGTAGGGTGCCAAGAGAAAACCTGGTTGGAGAGTTGGGGCAGGGTTTTAAAATAGCAATGAATACCCTGGACTACGGGCGTATAAGTGTAGCGGCAGGTGCTGTTGGGGTTGCCCAGGCATGTATAGATGAGAGTATCAGATACTGCAATGAAAGAGAGGCATTTGGCAAGAAAATCGGCGAGTTTCAGATGAATCAGCAAAAGATCGCCGATATGATAGCCGGCACAGAGGCTGCCAGGATACTCCTATACAAGGCTGCCTTTCTGGCGGATAAGAAAGTCAGGAATACCCTTGAGAGTACTATAGCAAAGCATGTGGCATCAGAGACCTGTGTGAGGGCAGCTCGATTTGCAGTAGAGATATTTGGCGGTTACGGATATTCAGAGGAGTATCCGGTAGCCAGGCTCTATCGTGATGCCATCCTTTACCAAACAGGAGAGGGGTCTTCCAATATTACCAGTATGATCATTGCATTAGACAGTTTGGGGTGGAAGAGGGTAAGGGTGGAGTATTAAGTTAGAAAGGGCATTGGTTTATGATACCCATAGTCTCAATAGTAGGCAAATCAAATAGTGGAAAAACAACTCTGATAGAGAAAGTAATCCCTGAGTTAAACAGGCGGGGCTATAAGGTTGCCACCGTTAAGCATGATGTTCATGGTTTTAATGTTGATAGAGAGGGAAAGGATAGCTGGCGCCATAAGATAGCAGGTGCTCATACTACTATAATATCCTCACCGCAAAAGATAGCCATAGTCAGGGATGTGGAACAGGATTTGCCGCTGGACGATCTCAGAGGAAGATTCATCAGTGATGTGGACATAATAATATCAGAGGGATACAAGAAAGATCGGCACCCAAAAATAGAGGTTTGCCGAAAGGATACCCATGAGGAACTTCTATGCTCAAAGAAGGATATCCTTATAGCTGTGGCAAGTGATAAGGAGTTCGATGTTGGTGTTCCATGTATAGATATAGACGATGTAGAAGGTATAGTAGATATAATAGAGGATCGGTTTCTCAAGAAGAAAAGGAAATCTTCCATCATTCTCAGGGTCAATGGGAAGAATATAGTCCTCAAACCCTTTATCAAGGACATGATGATTCGGTCAATAACAGGGATGATCTCTGTTCTTAAGGATTGCGAAGACCCAAAGGAGGTAGAGATAAGGATATCCTCATAACCTTTAGCTTTCAGGAGAAACTATTGACAGGCGTCATTCTAGCAGGTGGTAAGAGTAAAAGGATGGGAATGAACAAGGCGTTCCTGGAAATCAACGGTCAAAGGATGATAGATCAGATAGTTGGTATCTTCAAGGATACTTTTGAAGAGGTAACCCTGGTAACAAATTCCCCCAGTCAATATCTATATCTGGATCTTCGAATAGTAACTGACCTTATCCCTGACAAGGGTGCTTTAGGTGGGGTTTATACGGGGCTTTTTTACGCCTCTTCTCAGCATATCTTTGTAACGGCCTGTGATATGCCATTTTTAAATAAAGGATTCATCCATTATATGGTATCAAATGCGGACAATTTTGACGTGGTTATCCCGCATTCTAGTGATGGTCTTCAGCCCCTTCATGCCATTTACTCAAAGAGGTGCATAAAACATATAGACGCCCTGCTTCAGCTAAATGACTTAAAGATTACCAGCTTTTATCCTAAAGTAAGGGTAAGAGAAGTTGGTCCCCGTGAAATAGTTTCCTTCGATCCGAAGCAGTCTCTCTTCTTCAATATAAATGCACCCGAGGATATGGAAAAGGCTAGGGGAAAAAAGATGATTTCGCCGGAGTGACGGCTTTGGGGACTTTTTACGAAGCCGTCAATCTTGAAAGGAAAAGAACGTGGAAATAATGAAAAGGATTTACCTTGTGCGTGTTCCTGTTCCCTTTGTTCTGGAATTCGTTAATCTCTATCTGATAGAAGGAGACTCTGGACTTACACTTATTGATTGTGGACCAAAAACAAAGGATACCTATGAATATCTGAATAACTACTTGCAGGGTATCCATCGGAGCTTTCGTGATATCAAAAATGTGATTATCTCCCACTATCATGTTGATCATTATGGTTTTTCAGGGGAACTGAAAAAGCTTTCTGATGTCTCCATTATCATGCATGAAATGGAAGTTCCCCTTGTGGATTCTTACGATTCTACCTTTACCTACTGGGTGGATGAGGGGTTGAAATATGGGATGCCGGCGGGTTTTGTTAAAGATATAAAGAGACTGTATAAGCTTGTTCCTGGCATGATTTCCCATGCCAGGGTTGATGAAGGAGTAAAAGATGGCCAGAAGTTCTCAAATAATGGAGATTCTTACGAGGTTATCTGGACCCCAGGCCATTCACCTGGACATATATGTCTCTATAACAGGGAAAAGAAGATAGCATTTACCGGTGACCATCTCCTCGGGGACATTACCCCTAACCCGGGAGACCCTGCCTTCGGGAGTGTTATGAGAGAAAACTCATTAGAATATTTCATGGACTCTCTGAATAAGTTGAAGAAATATGATATTGAGCGCGCATTCCCTGCTCATGGAGGGATAATTGAGGATCCAAAAAAACGGGTGGATGAGATCCTGGCACATCATGAGGAGAGATTGGAGCACGTTTTGGATGTTATGGGAAATGATTATAAAACAGCATACGATATATCCCTTAAAATGAAGTGGATTGAAGATACTGTCCTGGGGAGTAAATTACCTGATTCCGAAAAACCTCTGGCTCTTGTTGAAGCCGTGATTCATCTTGAGCTTCTGAGGAAAAGAGGAAGAGTGGAGAGGATATATGAAGCTCCTCATCTACTTTTTAAAAGGGTTTAACGTCTACGTTGGGGTTTTTAGCTTCAAAAGTTAAATTCTGTCTGCTATAGGAAAGGAAATTTGCCAATGGAGGCGGCACCCGGATTCGAACCGGGGAATAAAGGTTTTGCAGACCTCTGCCTTACCACTTGGCTATGCCGCCTGTATATATGGAGCGGGAAACGGGATTTGAACCCGCGACTTCAACCTTGGCAAGGTTGCACTCTACCACTGAGTTATTCCCGCTAAAAGACTTTTTTAACTTTTTGTAAAATTATAACAAATCCTTCTGCCTTGTCAAATAAAAAACAGGACTATCCATTTATAGTAGATTGAGCCTCCTTGAAAAATCTGTAAAAGTAATCAAACCCTGACCATAATGTCACTATTAATGCAACCCACAAGAAAAACATTCCAACTGTATGTAAATCTACATATATGTATTCATAGTGTAAAAGTAGGGCAATCAGTGCAGTGTCCTGAAAGATTGTTTTGTATTTCCCTAAATTGGAGGCACTTATAATTGATCCTTCCATAGCGGTAACGCCCCTTAACCCTGTCACAGCAATCTCCCGAGAGATGATTATTACCGCCATCCATGCCGGAACCCTCCCAAGAGGTATAAGCATAACTAAGGCAGCAGTAATTAAGAGCTTATCAGCCAGGGGGTCAAGAGCCTTTCCTAAAAAGGTTACGGCATCTTGCTGACGGGCTATATAGCCATCCAAAAGATCGGTAATGGCTCCTATGGAGAAGAGCAATGCAGCAAAAAAAGCCGCCAACTTTCCAGGGAAAAACAGAAATATCATCACAAAAGGGATTACCGTAATTCTCAGGATGGTCAGATAATTAGGTAAGTTTAACATTATTTAATACCTTGAATTAGTAAAAAATTCTACTTCTTGTATTCTTTGAAATATTTCAGTACCTGTTTAACATATTTCTGAGTTGAGTCGAAAGGTGGAATGCCGCTATATCTTATCACTGCATCTCCTCCAGCATGATAGGCAGCGATAGCCAGAGGTAAATTGTCTTTGAATCTGTCCAGGAGCCATTTAAAATACCTGACCCCCCCTTCTATGTTCTCTTCGGGGTCAAAAGGGTTGTTAACATCCATATCCTCTGCTGTTCCAGGCATCAGCTGCATCAGACCCATTGCTCCCTTATTTGAGACTGCTTTATGATTAAAATCAGACTCTGCTTTTATAATTGCCCTTACTAGCGTATCGTCTACCATATATTTATCCGATATTTTTGATATAAGGGATCCGTAGTTTATAGATCGAGAGTCGAAATGTTTTTCCTTTATGATTAATTTGTATCTGGGATCAGTGGGGACATTGGTAAAATGAACCACACCATTTTTATCTGTGAAGCTGTAAATATCTGCCAGGGATATAGAATAGGATATCGATAGAATCCCTAATACTAGAATTAAATTAAATAGATTTGCCTTTTTGGTAGAGCACTTCTTAAACATTTTTGTTTGAGGCTTTTTCCTGTTTATATTTTTCAAGGCATTCGTTACTGCAAAAATATAAAGACTCCCCGTTTATCTTTGCTGAATAAGAATTTCTTATGGGTACATATGTCTCGCAATAGGGGTCCTTTACCATTTCATCTTCATCAGGTCTTTCTTTAGAAGGTATGGTGTCGATATTTCTTTCCTTAGAGGAATAGAAAAGTCCCCTTATAAGTCTGTATAAAAGGTAAGACAGAATAATCAGGAATACAAAACGCATAAAAAACTCTCTTTATTAATCTTTTTTTTCTATTCTTATAACCTCTTTGTCATCTTTAGTTTCTTCTAGCAGCTCCATTACAGATTTATTTAATACTGGATGGATTAGTTCAGGACAGATTTCACTAAGAGGCACAAGCTCAAATTTTCTAGCCTGAATCATGGAGTGGGGAATACGAACCTCTGGTTTGTTTATCACCTCATTGTTAAAAAACAATATATCAAGGTCAATGGTTCTGGGACCCCATCTGTCTCTCTTAACCCTTTTTAATTTTGTCTCAATTTTCTGCAGTACCTTGAAAAGCTCAGGTGCACCTAAAAGGGTTTGGAGTTTAATTACACAGTTGATAAACCAGTCCTGGTCTTCTTTTCCCCATGGTTCTGTTCTATAAAAAGAAGACCGGTCTAAGATTAGATTTCCCTTGTATTTAGAAATCTCCTTTATCGCCTCATTACAGTACTTGATTTTATCACCCTGGTTAGACCCAAGCCCGATATAGGCAATATTCTTCATTTTGCCCTGTTAAATCCCCACATCTTTAAGCCGTTTAACTCCTTTGATAATTCTATCTTTGGATACAGTTAATGCCATACGTATATACCCCTCTCCTTCTTCACCAAACCCGCTCCCCGGGGTAGTTACAATCCCTGCTTTGTTTAGTAAATGTGCGCAAAATGCAGTAGAGGTATATCCGTCTGGAACCGGAACCCAGAGGTAAAAACTCGCCTTTGGCACTTCTGGTTTCAAACCAACCTCCATAAGCCCATTAACCAGTGCATCTCTTCTCTCCAGATATATCCTTCTCATTTCTTCTACGGGTGATTGATCACCCTCTAATGCCTCAATCCCGGCTTCCTGGATTGCCTGAAACAGACCAGAGTCAATATTTGTCTTAATCTGCCCTAACCCTTCCAGGACATTGGCATTGCCAACTGCGAACCCTATCCTCCATCCAGTCATGTTGTATGTTTTAGAGAGAGAGTGGAATTCTATTCCCACCTCCTTTGCCCCTTCTACTTCTAAAAAACTGATGGGCTTATCACCATTATAGTATACTTCTGTATAAGGGGCATCATGGCAGACAATTATGTTGTACTTTTTAGCAAACTCAATAAGATCTCTGAAAAAATCTGTATTAGCTATTGCAGCAGTTGGGTTATTAGGATAATTTGCGAAGATCATTTTCGCTTTTTTTGCAATGTCTTCCGGCACTTTTCCTAAATCGGGTAAAAATTTATTCTCTTTAAGAAGAGGCATAGTGTAAGGTTCTCCTCCTGCAAATTTCGTTCCTATGCTGTAGACAGGATAACCCGGACTGGGAACCAAGACCATGTCGCCTGGATTAACGAATGCCAATGGAATATGGGCTATTCCCTCTTTAGACCCGATTAAAGAGAGAACTTCTGTAACAGGGTCCATATCTACATTGAATCTCCCTTTGTACCAGTTGGATACAGCTTTTCTAAATTCAAGCATTCCCTCATAAGAAGGGTAGCGGTGATTTTTTTTATCTTCTACTGTCTTTTTCATCCTGGCTATAATATTTGGAGGGGTAGGAATATCAGGATCACCGATGCTAAGGTCAATAACATCTACTCCTTTAGCTATTTGTTCGGCTTTCATCTTATCGATTGTTGCAAACAGATAAGGTGGTAATTCCTTAATGCGATCGGCTTTCTCTATTCTAAACATATCTAATTATTGCCTCCTCATTTTAACCCCAACACATCCTGCATATCGTACAGTCCGTTTTTTTGATTAACAATCCATTTTGCAGCTCTAACAGCCCCCCTGGCAAAGGTCTCTCTACTGTGTGCCCTATGAGTAACCTCCAGCCTTTCACCTAAACCTCCAAAGATAATAGTATGGTCACCTACAATATCCCCGGCTCTAATGGCCTGGACACCAATCTCTTTTTGTGTACGTTCTCCAACAATACCCTTTCGTCCATAAACCCCTACCTCATCCATGTCTCTTTTCAGGGTTTGAGCAAGTATTTGTGCAATCCTCATAGCTGTTCCGCTGGGAGAGTCTTTTTTAAACCTGTGATGAGCCTCAATAATTTCAATATCAAACTCGTCTCCCAGAACCGTTGAGATATCCTTTATTACCTTAAATACCAGATTAACTCCTACACTCATATTTGGAGAGAGGACACACCTAGTATTCTTGGATAATCTTTCAACCTCCTCCATCTCTTTTGCCGAAAACCCCGTGCTACCTATTACTATTGATTTCTTACCGTTAGCAACAATCTCTAAATTAGTTAAGGATGCAGTATGGTTTGTAAAGTCTATGATTACATCCCCTAGACTGAGGATTGTGCTCAGATTATCTTTTAATTCTATGTTTAATTTGCCTAGTCCAACAATATCGCCTGCATCTTTGCCTATCGCCGGATGGTTCTTATATTCCACCGCACCAACAAGTTCAATTCCCTCGGTTTCATTTATTGTATTGATTATTCTGCTACCCATTCTACCTGCGGCCCCGACAACAATGGCATTTATCATCCTTTTTCCTCCTCAAACTATATTATACACAAAGCCTCATCCATCACGGTTAAAGGTTCTGGATTGTCCTTATTAATTAGCCAGGTATTTTCGATACAAACGGCCCCAATGCCTGGAAAGATAATCTTAGGTTCAATGGCCACGGTCATTCCTTCCCCAAGGGGCATATCAAATCCCTTGGCAAATATTGGAAGTTCGTCCACCTCTATGCCTATCCCATGTCCCACAAACCGCACTCTATCCTTTCCGTATCCCATGAAGTTATCGCCGTATCCAAGGCTCTTGGCCATTTCTTCAGCAATCTGGTACAGTTCCGAACATGTCTTACCAGTTACCAGTTGCTTTATTAATTGCTCTTGTATCTTGAGGATTGCTTCATATGCATTGCTCAAATGCGAAGACACATTACCAACAGAAAACGTTCGAGTCGTATCCACTGAATAGCCATTGTATGTTGCCCCAATGTCAATTACAATTGGTTCGTGTGCCTCTATTTTTTTGTTAGACGGACCAACAGGAATAAGGGAGTTTACTCCTTTACCCCCGAATGGGGCATCGTTGGACGATGCCATAGCCCCGTTTCCTCCTGAAAGAACAAAGGGAAGAGGAGATAGTGCTTGATTCCACCCTCGACTGGCCGTAAATCCCTGCGATCCAAGTCTAAAAGCAATGTCGGAAATACATGAGGCGATTTCCACTTCAGTTCGTCCCACTTTTAACTCGTTTTTCGCCTCTTTCAGAATAGCATCAGAAATCTTACCAGCATTACGCATCATATCGATTTCATAACCCGACTTGGC
Source organism: Thermodesulfobacteriota bacterium (assembly GCA_040757775.1). Lineage (NCBI taxonomy): Bacteria > Pseudomonadati > Thermodesulfobacteriota > Thermodesulfobacteriota bacterium. The sequence continues at coordinate 77,987 of JBFLWQ010000010.1, read as the reverse complement.
CATTCTGATGTTTCTTATGTCCATTGATATATCTCCAAAACTAGCCTTTGGGAACATCCTCTGGTATGTGAAAAAGAGAGACGTGGGTATAACATCAAATTCCATGCCAATATGATCTAGATTCGTAATCTTATGATTCCTGAGAAAGAGTGGCAACTCTCCAAAGGAAGGAAGATATACGATATTTTCTAAAGCTGACTCTTTGCAGGCTCGTTCGTAGCTTTTCCTTACTATTAATAAAGGAGAACCTTCGGCTGGAATGCAAAGTACTGAAGACTGACATGTTCCTGCAAAATAGAATAGATCAGCCTTCTGGATGATGAATACTGCATCCAGACCTTTTCCCATCATGACTTTCTGTAACCGATGTGTTCTAGAACTCAATTCTTCTTCAGGTATGCTGTCCATAAATTATTCGCTTCCCTTTATTTAGTTACTGCCTCTTGCCAGAGCCGTCCCTCGTATATAACTCTGGCATCCCCTTCCAGGAATACCTCCTCAAATCTGTCCATGGCGTATTTAAAATGAACAGTTAAGATTCCTCCACCTCTGGTCCTAACAGCTACTGGAGATGAAACCATATCTTTTAGATATGCAATCAGGACTGAGGCTACAGCTCCGGTCCCGCAAGCCAGGGTCTCATCCTCCACGCCTCTTTCATAGGTACGAACAGCCATACTGGACCGACCATTGACATAAGCGAAATTTGCGTTGGCCCCTGCCGGCTTGTATTGGTCATGATAACGTATCAGCCTTCCTGTTTTAAACACTTCACAGTTGTCTATATCGCCAACAAATTTCACAACATGGGGTACCCCTGTATTTATGAAGCTGACAGTATGTTTTTCTCCCTCGATTAACAGTGTTTGATTGCAAATAATACTTTCGGGAGAAGGCATCTCGAGCTTAACCCTGCCATCCAGGATTTCAGCTTTAATCAATGCAGCCGTGGTTTCAAAAGACATCTTTTTGCCTGCAATTCCTTTCAGATAAGCGAACCTGGCGGCACACCTGCCACCATTTCCACACATCTCAGCCTCACTTCCATCAGCATTGAAGAACCTCCACTTAAAATCAGCCTTATCTGATTTCTGAAGCAATATAAACCCATCAGCCCCCACTGATATTTTTCTCTGGCAGATCTTCTTAACAAAGTCGCTGATGTTATCTCCCGTTATGATACCGTTACGGTTATCTACAATAATAAAGTCGTTTCCAGTTCCGCTCATCTTGAAAAAATCTATGTTGTACATATATGTATACCTTGTAGGATGTTCCCTTAAACAGCGCACTTAAGTGCGCTGTTGTAACTATGCGCTGTTGTTGCTATGGATTGCTACAGTCCCTGTTTAAGAATTCAGGGATATTCTCTCCCTTTATAAGGTCGTCGTATTCTTCTCTTTCCCGGATTATATGAAATTCATCCCCAGCTACCATGACTTCAGGGATACGGGGACGGGAATTGTAGTTAGATGACATAGTAAAACCATATGCCCCGGTACTCATAACGGCCACTAAATCTCCCCGTTGAAATTGAGGCATCTTTCGATCCTTTGCCAGGAAATCACCAGACTCGCATATTGGGCCTACCAGATCAGCTACAAACTCACCTTTCTTCATTAACTTTACGGGTTGAACCCCCTGGAAAGAATCATAGAGGGTAGGACGGGTTAGATCATTCATGCCCGCATCTACAATGACAAAGTTTTTCTCTTCACTCTTTTTTGTATAGAGTGCTTTTGTTACCAATATCCCGGCATTCCCCACAATTACCCTACCAGGTTCTAAGATAAGCGTGCAATTGAGATTAGAAACCTCCTTAATAATAGCCTGTGCATAGATATTTGGATGCGGGGGGGTCTCCTGGTCATAGGTAATCCCCAGGCCACCGCCCAGGTCCAGGTAGTTTATATTTATTCCCTCTTTTTGCAATTCAACGACCAGTTCCTTTATCCTTTTGAGGGCATCAACAAAGGGTTCAACATCCGTAATCTGAGATCCAATATGGCAATCTACCCCCACAATATCAATATTTTTGAGCCTCATGGCATGTCTGTACTCTTCCAGAGATTTTTTTATATTGATCCCGAATTTATTCTTCTTAAGCCCTGTAGAGATATAAGGATGGGTCTTAGGGTCTATATCGGGATTTATCCTGAATGAGATTCTGGCTCTATTACCAAGTTTCTCTGCTACAGAATCTATGACCTTCAATTCCTGGGTCGACTCGATATTAAACATCAGGATGCCTGTCTGAAGAGCGAACTCTATCTCATCGACTCTCTTACCCACACCGGAGTAAACTATCTTTTCAGGATCAGCTCCAGCCATTAATGCCCTGAATAACTCTCCTCCCGAAACGATATCCACCCCGCCACCCTGATTGATAAATGTTTTAAGTACAGCAATATTTGAGTTGGCCTTTACGGAAAAACAGACTAAGTGCTTTACTGAAGAAAAGGCAGAGTCAAAGACCTTAAAGTGGTTCAGAAGAGTATTGTGGCTGTAGAGATAAAAGGGGGTTCCAACGCTATCTGCAATAGCTGAAATAGGTATATCTTCGCAATAGAGCTCATCATTCTTGTATTGAAAATCATGCATGGCTTCTATTTTCCCTCTTCACTTAATTGAGATAAATCCCATGAAATCTCAGCATGATTTGAATCTTCACTGAAAACACCGCCAGAATTATATGATAGAACCTTATATGTGTAAATTGTCCTGTAACGCAGGTTTTTGTCTGCAAACTCAATAGTTTTGTTTACTATGTTTACGTCTTTAGGAGGACTCTCCCTGTACTCAATATCAGCCAATTCTTCGAACCTTTTGGGGCAACCATGACATGGCTTGGGGTCAAAAGGAGACTTGCTCCTGAAGACCTTGAAGCCAGCTAGATTAGTGAGTTTTGATCTATCAGTATTCCTATCAGGAATAGTCCAATGGAGTAAAACTTTTCCTTTTATAACGGTAGCTTTTAAATCGTTAACAGCCTTTGGAGCAAAACTTTTAGGAGCAACAGGTAGCGCCTTTTTACCACATCCAAATCCACCGATAACCATTGAAAAGACCAATGCAATTAAGAGAATCGGAATTGGAACCAGAGGCTTCTTAGTTCTCTCGAATAAAAGTTGAATCATAACACCCGATCTTATACTCTCAAAATTTACCAACGATGTCATTAACCTGAAAACATGATCTGTCATTCCGTGCTTGACATGGAATCCAGTAAGCAATTGGTTCTGGATAACTGCTTTCGCAGGCATGACGATTTCCATGTTCCTTTGCAAGCCAAGTGCTCATGTTAATTCCCGTAGAGGCAGGAATAGGAATCCAGATATTTTCAAACTAATTATTTATGATGGGTTCGTCACCCACGAACTATGAAAATTGAACCTTTCTATTTTCAAACTATTTAATGTTATGGCACATGTTACCTAAAGGTTAAGGCTAAAAGAAGTACGGTAGCATTTCAGCAATGCCTTTTGCTTTTGGCCTGTTGTTATGCGCCAGTGGTCACATACTGATTTGCAGCAAAATCATACACGGGCACTTCAATTTTTCTTGTAGGTTTGAATTCATTCCTGGCGAAGCGCAAGAGTTCATCAGTAACTTCAGGGGAATACATTTTTTCCCCGCATCTTTTGCAAACCTCTGCAGGAACATGTTCGATAATGAGATGCTTGTCATCTTCTTCGTAAGTGAAGGTGACCTTGCTTTTCACCAGCTTACCTCCACAGAATATACACTTCATGACATTTACCTCCTTACCTTGCAGTTAACCCATTCTTCCGGGTCCGGCTCATAAACTGTAATGATTACCACAATTGGCGGACGTGATATTTGAATATGTAAATCCCTTCCATTTTCGGTTTTCCCGTAAACGAGGCAACTCGGAGAATATTTATCATCAGGATAATATTCAAGGATTTCTCCTGTGAGTATGGCACTCTCTACCTCTTGACGGGTTATGTTTCTTTTGATCATTCGCTTCACGGAATGATCGGAGAATCTGTACTTCCTTTGTGTTATTTTATTCTGAATTTCTTTAATTGTCATCCGCTTTCCTCATCATGTCTCTAAGGAAATCACTGAGCATATAACGTTGTTCTAACTGCACTTGGTGCTTTTAGCATCCCTATTTTTAAAAAAGCATAGCCTTTAGGTGCTGATCTCAAAACTCTATTATATGCTGTTGCGGGCAACAAGGATCATCTCCTCTATGAAAATTGAGCATTTCTATTTTCAAGGTATTTAATGTTATGGCATATATTGCCTAACGTTCCCAAAGTAAAAGAAGTTTTTGCGAAGCAAAATATTTAGACAAGTCTGCTTGAGTCAGACGAACCTTTTATGCTGTGTTTTATAAAGTTCCGCCATCTTAATCATTCAATTGTCAGTATATTTGGTGAAACTCCAAATTTCTCTAATAGCCGCTTAGTAGAGTTTATGTGACCAGCAGTGCTATTATGTGCTTCTAACCATAACCCATTGGAAAGTTTTTTGGGAGCTCTAAAATTGTCACCGTACTTATGCTTCGGTTCCTTGTTGACAAGGCTCCTTTTACCTTTTCCAATTCCTACTGGGCAGTCCGAGGGTTTCAACTTACCGTTCTTTATGAGCCAATTGGCAGTGTTTAACAAAATTTCAAATGAATTGCGGAGTTCAAAGACCTCACCTTTTAGTTTCATTTTTCGTGGACTTGTACCTCGCCATGATATGGGTTCTATGGGCATCTCAATCGGAGTTACCTCCTCCGATGGACCGGAAATTATTTCCTTGACCCTTTCTTTCAACAAATCCTCAATTTCTGCATCTTCAAACTGATAATCTGGATAACCTTGACTGATAAGCAGCTTGACTACAGGCATTAAACCTTTTATCATTTCTTCAGGTTCATCTAAAAGAGATTGCCAAATTTCATCCAATATTTGAACTTTCTTCACTAAAACTTCTATATGTTCGATGTTAGCTTTTGAGATTGTTGTTATCTTTCTAAGCACCGCTGGCAGTTCTTCATTTTCTAAGTCTGTTTTCCAAACGATTCGTTCAGTTAATGTTGTTCCTTCTTCGAATGACCTAATTAATACCCAGACTGCACCGTTGGTCAATACACCGTATTTTGTGCCTTCGCTAAAAGAGTACTTCGCTAATTGTCGAATAACTTCTCTCCGTTCAATGTCAACACCTAGCTTTTTGGATTCAACAAATAGGAGTTTCTTTCCATTCTTGATTAAAGAGTAGTCTGGTATACCTTCTTCTGTAGATACATTAGGCAGAATTTCCTCCGGATTCTCAGGATTCCATCCCAGATTCCTCAAAATGGGATTTACTATTTGATCCCTCACTGCCATCTCGTTCTGTTCGTACAGGGGACGAAACTTCTTTATTTTCTCTACTATTGGCGCTAACGCTTCGTTAAGATTTAGATTGTTCATTTTTTACGCTCCCTTTATTGGCGTAATTTTAATATAACGTTGTTTTTCTAACCCCACTTGTTGCAATTTGAATGAAGTTAAAAATACCCTTTTACACCGTGTTATACACCTGTGCCAGCCTGTTTAAACTCTCGCTTCTTGTTTAAACTTAATCGCAGGGACGGAGATTCTCGGCGATTTAGCAATTTGTTCAGAGTTTTCAATTAGCTTTGCAATCAGTCGCCCCACGTCAGCTTTAACAACCTTCTCACCACACCGTGGACATACCCCTGCAGGGACATCTTCTACAACAATAAGTTCCCCTCGTATCCAGAAATCTTGTTTGATAAGTTTCTCCTGCATTTGGGTATCACAAATCTCACATTTGCCATAATCATATCCTGTTTTTTCCCTCATCACTTTAATCCTCTAAAGCATAAGTTGTAATTAATAATAGCTTTCCCGTGCTTTTAATTCTACAAATGATTGCTATTTCCCTACCGTCAATTGCAGGACCAATAACCTCATAACGTGTTCCTCTGGGATCCCGTGTAAACTTACGATTTATTCGACCCTTATCAATTGCCATTTCAATATCTGCAAAAGTAAGATTATCATCAGCCATTTCTTCAAAAAAGTGCGGAATAGTAAACTCATATTCTTGCCTTGCTACTTTTTCTCTTATTTTGTGGATGATAGCCAATAACAGTAGCCCCTCTGTCTATTTTTAAGCATAGCATGACCTTTTACAAAGCTGGCATGGCGTATAACGTTGTTCTAACTGCACTTAATGCATTTAGCATCCTATCATCTCCCCTTATTCATAGCGTGGATTCTTAACCTGAGGGCATTTGTTTTGATAAAACCCTCAGCATCTTTCTGGTTATAAACAGTATCCTTCTCAAAGGTAGCAAAATCATGGTGATAGAGAGATTTAGGTGATTTTCTACCCACTACAAGGCAATTGCCCTTGTATAATTTTAGTCTTACTGTTCCAGAAACATCCTTTTGTGTTTCATCGATTGTCTTTCTTAAGAGTTCCATCTCTGGTGAGAACCAGTATCCATAGTAGATTAGTTCCGAGTATTTTGGTATCAAGGAATCCCTGAGGTGCATAACCTCTCTGTCCATTGTTATTGATTCTATAGCCCTGTGGGCATTATGCAATATGGTTCCTCCAGGTGTTTCATATACACCGCGGGATTTCATGCCCACATATCTGTTTTCTACTATGTCAACCCGTCCTATACCGTTTTTACCGCCCAGGCTATTGAGATGCTTCAATAAATTTGCAGGGTTCTTCTTTTTACCGTCAACGGCTATTGGAATGCCTGCTTCAAAATCAATCTCAAGGTAAGTAGCCTTATCCGGCGCTTCTTCAGGAGATACTGAAAGGATATACATATCTTTGCTGGGTTCTACCCATGGGTCCTCAAGAATACCCCCTTCAAAACTTATATGAAACAGGTTTCGGTCACTACTGTATGGTTTCTCTTTTGTTATAGTAACCGGAATTTTGTGCTTCTTTGCATATTCGACAAGTGACTTGCGAGAGTCAAACTTCCACTCCCTCCAGGGGGCGACAATTTTGATTTGAGGATCGAGGGACAGATATGTCAGCTCAAACCTAACCTGGTCGTTTCCCTTGCCCGTTGCCCCATGACATACTGCATCTGCCTTTTCCTTCCTGGCAATCTCAATCTGTTTTTTTGCGATTAGAGGTCTGGCAATGGATGTCCCCAACAGGTATCCACCTTCATAAACAGCATTTGCCTTTAACATGGGGAAGATATAATCACGTATGAATTCGTCCTGCAGGTCCTCTATATAAACTTTACATGCCCCGGTTTTTATTGCCTTCTCTTCTAAATTTTCCAGCTCCTCTGCCTGCCCAAGATTGGCAGTATAGGCAACAACTTCACAACCATACGTCTCTATCAGCCACTTCAGTATGACAGAGGTGTCTAACCCTCCGGAGTATGCAAGGACTACTTTTTTTATTTTCGATTTCATCTTGATGGCCCCGTTTATTTATCTCATTAAAGTGCAGAAAAAACATTGTCTAAAATTCTAACCATTATATCCACTTCCCGTTTAGTGACTATAAGTGGAGGAAGAAAACGAAGGGTCTTACCCATTGTACAGTTGATCAGGAGACCTTTCTTTAGGCATTCTTTGACAATATTACCACCATCAAACCCTAACTCCATCCCGAGGATAAGCCCTTTACCTTTAAGTTCTTTAACAAAGGGATACTTCTGCTTCAATTCATTAAGTTTTTGGAAAAGATAATTCCCCACATCAATACAGTTTTCCAAAACCCCACCATCTATTATAGTATTTATAGTAGCTAAAGCAGAGGCTGCTACTACAGGATTCCCACCAAAGGTTGAGGCATGAGAGCCGGGAGAGAAACTCCTGGCAATTTCTTCCCTTGCCAGCATAGCACCTATGGGTAGTCCTCCTGCCAGTCCCTTAGCAAGGGTTATAATATCAGGTTGGACATTATAGCCTTCATAAGCAAACAGGGTTCCTGTCCTTCCTATACCCACCTGAACCTCGTCGAATATAAGCAGCAAACCGTAATCATCGCAGATTTTTCTAAGCCCTTTCAGATAGTCATCTGACGGACAGTTTACTCCGCCCTCTCCTTGAATCGGTTCAACCATGACAGCACAGGTTGCGTCATCAATGGCTTTCTCTATGGCCTCCAAGTCATTGAATTCTGTATATTTAAAACCTGGGAGTAAGGGTTCAAAACCGTTCCGGAACTTTTCCTGTCCAGTTGCAGTAATAGTGGCTATGGTTCGTCCATGAAAGGAGTTTACCATGGTTATGATTTCGAATCTGTCACGTCCTTTTTTTTCCTTGGTATACTTGCGAGCCAGCTTAATCGCTGCCTCGTTTGCCTCTGCCCCACTGTTACAAAAAAACACCTTGTCTGCAAAGGAATTTTCCACCAGAAGTTTTGCTAAGTTAGTTTGAGGCTCCGTATAGTAGAGGTTTGATACGTGTATAAGGGCATTAGCCTGTTCTTTTATTGCCTTTACGACATTAGGATGGCAATGCCCTAAGTTACATACCGCCAGTCCACCGACAAAATCAAGATACTCTTTACCCTCAGAATCCCATAACTTGCAACCGGAGCCCTTTACGATTACCACAGGTAAACGGGAGTAAGTGGAAGCAATATATTGGTCTGAAAGATTCATCAGTTGATCTGTATTCATGGGGTTAGTTAATTAGTCTCCTCTCAATTGGGTTGAAGAATTTTATGATACAAATAACATAATCTTTGGTGATAAATCAATCAAAATATAGACCAGCATTAAGGATTGACAAGGTCTTAAAAAGTCAAAAATCAAACGGCACAGTAATCCGCCAGAGGCGGACAGATGGACTTTTTACGAAGCCGTCAGGAGAATAAAACTGATAAGGAGTGTGTAACTGGAAAAGCAAGATTATCTACGGGGGTTCAGTTATAATAACAAGAGGGGTATAAGTGTTGATTACTCTACGAAAGAATCGTGCGGCGTGCTTTGTATACACGCCGCACGATTCTAGAGCGCTCTTGTTTTTTAAGTCAAAACATCAACGTCTTGCGCCTGAGGGCCTTTTTCTCCTTTGCCTACAGTAAATTCCACTCGCTGCCCCTCTTCTAATGAGCGATAGCCCTCGCCACGAATGGCACTATAGTGTACGAAAATATCTGTCCCCTGGTCCCGTGTGATGAAGCCATAGCCTTTACTGGTATTGAACCACTTGACAGTGCCGGTTTCACGCTCTGCCACGATAATGTCACCTCCTTTCCGTTCAAATTAGGGCAGGGCGTCCTAAACCAGCCTCAAAAAGAAATCTTACTTTGTTAATTAGAACGACTGCCAGCAAGTCCTGAAGATTACCGCGGTTTCACAGTATTGTGAAGTTAAAAACGAAGCTTACTTATCTAAATTGCCTAACTTTTTGTTCAGTGACAAAAAATCCAGTGTAAACTTATGATTCGATAAAAATCTCAGGACTAGAAAGGGTTAAAAAATATTATATGATATTTTTGACTGCATTGTATGATGAAAGAGTTATAAATTCAAGAGAATAAAAAAACCGATGCATGAAAACCAAAAAATATACCTGATTCGGGATAAAAATTAATGCTATGAGTTTAACATTGACATAATATTTGTTTATTACTATTATTTATTTTACTTGGGAAGCGAAGGTTTTTTATTTGAGACCTTTGAAAAACATGCTCCCCACGTCATTCCGGCGGAAGCTGGAATCCAGAATTGCTTGAAATAACTGGATTCCGCATCAAGTTTGGAATGACGGAAGAAAGTTGCACTGCGGTTGTGCAAAGCTCTCTATCAACATATTTGGAGAAACCCATGTCTTCTAAACCCCGTCTATTTTTGATAGATGGGAGTTCTTATATATACAGGGCATATTTTGCTATAGGTCATCTCTCTACCTCATCGGGTTTTCCCACAAATGCAGTATTTGGCTTTTGTAATATGTTGTTGAAGGTGATAAAAGATCATAAACCTGACCATATGGCTGTTGTCTTTGATGCAAAAGGCCCTACATTTCGCCATGAGATCTACGATCAATACAAGGCAAACAGACCTTTCATGCCAGATGATCTTGTTTCACAAATCCCCTATATCAAGAAGGTTGTCGATGGTTTTAATATCCCTGTTCTGGAAATGGCCGGCTTTGAAGCGGATGACATCATCGGCACTATTGCTAAAAAGAGTGAGGGGAAAGGGGTAGAGGTTGTCATCGTTACCGGTGATAAGGATATGCTTCAACTCATAACAGAAAATACAACTACCCTCGATACCATGAAAGACAGGAAGTATGGGGTCAGAGAGGTTATGGATCGATTTGGTGTTGAGCCATCTCAATTAGTAGAGATTATGGGGCTGGCAGGTGATACATCTGACAACATTCCAGGTGTCCCGGGTATTGGTGAAAAAACAGCTATAGAATTGATAAAAGAATTTGGCACAATTGAGAATCTCCTCAATAATCTGGATAAGGTTACCGGTAAACGCAGAAGGGAAAACCTTTTAGAATTTGGCGGTCAGGCGAGGCTAAGTAAAGAGTTGGCAACAATAGATGTCGATGTCCCTCTGTCCTATGATTTTGATGATTTTTCTCTATCTGAACATGACACGGGAAAGATAAAGAATATCTTTAAAGAATTAGAATTTACTAAATTTCTTAAAGAATTTTCGTCACAAGGGGTACTCCCCACCGAGAATTACAATGTGGTCATTACCGAAGAAGAATTTGGTAGATTGATTGAGGGGTTGAAGAACTCTCACGAGTTTGCCCTGGACTTGGAGACCACATCAAGGGACCCTATGCTGGCCCAGTTAGTGGGGATATCCTTTTCTTATAGACCCCATGAGGCATTTTATATACCTCTTGCCCATAGATATCTGGGAGCCCCGAAACAGCTGAGAATGGACTATGTACTTCCGTTTTTAAAGCCAATCCTTGAAGATGAGAGTATCAAAAAGATAGGACAGAACGTGAAGTATGACTATGTGGTTCTTAAGCGGTACGGCATTGAGCTTTCAGGGATAAATTGTGATACAATGGTGGCATCTTACCTGTTAAATCCATCGAAACATAATCATAATCTTGAGGACATTGCCAGGGAATATCTTGACCACCAGATGATATCTTATAAAGATTTAGCAGGGAAAGGTAAGAATGCCCTGACATTCGATCAGATAGATATTGAAAAGGCTTCAATCTATACATGTGAAGACTCTGATGTTACGTTCCTCCTGTCTAATTTATTATTACCGAGGCTTGAGAAAGAGGGGTTTGCTGACCTCTTTTATAATATCGAGATGCCTTTAATCCGGGTACTGACCGATATGGAGATGAATGGGGTTAAAGTGGACGTGGACTTCCTCGTTAGAATGTCTAAAGAGATGGAGGTTAAGTTAAACCTGCTTATGAAAGAGATATATAGTCTGGCAGGAGAGGAGTTTAATATCAATTCTACTCAACAGTTGGGCAATATCCTCTTTGAGAAACTGAGGTTGCCAGGAGCAAAGCGGACAAAAACGGGGTATTCTACCGACGTAAGCATCCTTAGCAAGTTGGCTTTTGCACATAAATTGCCGGCAAAGATATTGGAATACAGAAGTCTGACAAAATTAAAATCTACCTATCTTGATGCACTCCCAAGACTGATCCACCCGGAAACCGGAAGAATTCATACCTCTTATAACCAGACCGTTACTGCTACCGGGAGATTAAGCAGCAGCGATCCAAACTTGCAAAATATTCCCATAAGGACACAAGAGGGTAGAAAAATCCGCCAGGCATTTATCCCTGAAGAGGGATGGTCTTTAATCTCTGCTGATTATTCTCAGATAGAGCTTCGGCTTTTGGCCCATATTTCAGAGGATAAAATACTTGTAGATTCATTTAACAACGATCAGGATGTCCACTCAGAAACAGCAGCAGAGATATTCGGTATTCTTCCATCAATGGTTACTTCTGAAATGCGTAGACAGGCAAAAGCAATCAACTTTGGAGTTATATACGGGATGAGTTCTTTTGGTTTAGCCCAGGAATTGGGGATAAGCATGAAGATGGCACAGGATTATATTGATAACTACTTTCAGAGACATGAAGGAGTAAAGGGATATATTGAAAGTATATTGCTTCAGGCTAAAAAAGATGGATATGTAACAACCCTGTTGAATCGACGTCGTTACCTTCCTGAGATAAACAGTAAGAATCATCCCACCAGACAATTTGCTGAACGCACCGCCATAAATACGCCTATCCAGGGTAGTGCGGCCGATTTAATAAAAGTTGCCATGATAAACATCTCAAGAAGGACATCACAATTGGAGCTTTATGCAAAGATGATTATGCAGGTTCATGATGAATTGGTCTTTGAAGTACCTGATGATGAGGTAGGTAGTGTGGCGGAGATGGTGAAAGAGGAGATGGAAGGGGTAATGGAACTCCTTGTGCCTTTAAAGGTCGATATTGGGATTGGAAAGAGCTGGGGAGAGGCTCATTAAAAGTAATAACGGTTAAGGAGGATACAAACAATGACGTTACCTTTGGAAGGGATACGGGTTTTAGATTTATCACGGCTTTTACCTGGTCCATATTGCTCTATGCTGTTAGGGGACCTGGGAGCAGAGGTAATCAAGTTTGAACAACCCGGGGTAGGAGATTATGTACGGGAGATGATTCCAGAAATTTTCATGAGTGTTAATAGAAACAAAAAGAGCGTTACCTTGAGCTTAAAATCCGATAAGGGGAAGGAAGTCTTTTATCGGATGGTAGAGAAATCGGATGTTGTATTAGAAGGTTTCAGCCCAGGTGTAACAGAGAGGTTGGGTGTTGACTACGGAAAGGTCAGCAAGATAAATCCTATGATCGTTTATTGTTCCATATCTGGTTTTGGTCAAGATGGGCCATACAGGGACATACCAGGTCATGACATCAATTACTTAGGAGTGGGAGGGATACTGAGTTTACCGGGTCGAGTGGGGGAACCACCTGCAAAGCCCGGTATACCAGTAGGCGATCTTAGTTCAAGTATGTTTGCCACAGTCTCGATCCTTGCAGCCTTAATGGCGCGAGATAAGATTGGAAAAGGTCAGTATATAGACGTCTCAATGACCGATGGTATTGTTTCGTGGATGAGTGTTCGTGCCGGCGGGTATCTTGCCGGGGGAGATATCCCGAAGGTTACTGAGATGGGCCATCTGTCGCCTGCTAATGACTTATTTGAGGCAAAAGATGGCAGGAAGGTTACTGTAGGGGCATTGGAGGAGCATTTCTGGGAAAGTCTCTGCAAGGTGCTGGGTTTGGAAGAGTTTCTGAATAATCCCCGATACAGCACTCATAGAAAGAGAATTGAGAATGGTAAGGAGATCTCTGAGAAACTAAGGGCTGTATTTTTGAGAAAAACCAGAGATGAGTGGCTTCAGGAGATGAAAGAAGCCCGTGTTCCGTGCGGCCCTGTTTATACAATGGAAGAGGTCTTTTCTGATCCCCACATCATACACAGAGGTTTGATACGAGAGATAGATGATCCTAAGTTAGGTAAGATAAAGCAGGTTCCATTTCCAGTTAAATTCTCAGAAACCCCTGCTGAGATTAAAAGCCCCCCTCCTGGGATGGGGGAGCATACGGAAGAGGTGCTACTTACCTTTGGGTACAGCAAGGAGGAGATTGAAGGTTTGAGGAGAGAGAATGTGGTTTAGTTTATAATATTAATATATATTATTGGAGGTACAGGGTGATCTTTAAATTGACAGAAGAACAGGAAGCCGTAAAGAGGATGGTTAAAAACTTTGCAGAGAAAGAGTTAGCTCCTTATGTTGATGAGTGGGAAGAGAAAGAGATTTTTCCCAGGGGAGCCTTTAAAAAGATAGCGGAACTGGGGCTCTTTGGCATGACATGCCCTGAAGAGTACGGCGGTACTAATATGGGATTCCTGTCATCTGCCATAATATATGAAGAACTTGGAAAAACGTACAGGGCTATGAGTTATGTTTCGATTAACAATCTTGTTTGCTTTCTCATTTATAAAAACGGGAATGAAGAACAGAGAAGAAGATGGGTAATACCCCTGGCTAAAGGGGATATGTTCGGGGGTTTTGCCCTCACAGAACCCAATGCTGGCTCTGATGCAGCAGCCATTCAGACCTCTGCAGAAAAGAAAGGTGATGGTTATGTCCTGAATGGGAGCAAAATCTTCATCAGCGCCGGTGGAGAAGCCGATATTTATACCGTGGTGGCAAAAACTGATAAAGAAAAAGGGGCTTCTGGAGCCAGTATTTTTGTCGTTGAAAAGGGGACCCATGGTTTTTCCTTTGGTAAGATAGAAAAAAAGATGGGGATGTGCTCTTACCCTACAAGGGAGCTGATATTTGATGATTGTATCGTTTCTAAGGAACATCTTTTAGGTGATGAAGGTAAGGGTTTCAAGATGATAATGGAGGCCCTCGATGGGGGGAGGATAAACATAGGTGCAATATCTGTAGGTCTTGCTCAGGCAGCCTTAGACAAGGCGTTGAGTTATTCCAAAGAGCGAGTCCAGTTCGGCAAACCCATCTCCGAGTTTCAGGGGATTCAATTTATGCTTGCGGACATGGCTACAGAAATTGAAGCTGCAAGACTTCTCGTCTACAAAGCTGCTTATATGAAAGATCAAGGACTTAAGGTAACGAAAGAGGCTGCCATGGCAAAGAGATTCGCCACAGATGTAGCCATGAAGGTAACAACCGATGCTGTCCAGATCCTGGGTGGATATGGATATATGAAGGATTACACTGTTGAAAGATATATGAGGGAGGCCAAGGTAGGACAGATCGTTGAAGGAACCAACCAGATTCAAAGGGTAGTTATTGCGAGAGAATTGTTAAGGTGATGTGATTTTCTATGAAGATATTGCTTCACGTCTGTTGTGCAAACTGTACTATTTATCCTGTCCAAGAACTGAAGAAAGAGGGTATAGAGGTCTTTGGGTTCTTTTATAACCCGAATATTCATCCTTATCAAGAATACAGAAGAAGGCTTAAAGCTGTGGAAGAATATTCGGACAAGATTAATTTAAAGATGATTTACCATAATGAATATGCACTGGAAGAGTTCTTGCAAAATGTGGTTTTTAGGGAAAATGAACGGTGCTTGTATTGTTATTATACCCGTTTGGAACGAGCAGCTCAGTTGGCAAAGAGAGAAAAATTCGACTTTTTCACCACAACCCTGTTATATAGTAAATTTCAGAAGCATGAAAAGGTAAAAGAAATTGGGGAGGGATTGGCCAGCGAGTATAGGGTTAAATTTTACTATAGGGACTTTCGCGAGGGATGGAATGACGGCATAGAGATATCAAAGGATCTGGGATTATATCGTCAGCATTACTGTGGCTGTATTTACAGCGAAAAGGAAAGGTATCTCAAAAAGAATGCATAAACTATCCTTTTGACCTTGTTCTTTTATCTTTTTAGAAGGTGAGCAAGGAGGATAATCTTCAGACAAAACGCTGTTGTAAAAATACATCAGTTAGCATAAAAGTGTGTTGTTTAATATACATGGTGTCTACTTAAAAGGGAATGTAGTGTAAAAAAAAATGTCTCTACTCCGCAAATTTTAAATAGTGTAGTATGTTGTTTTTGTTGTATTAATAATAAATATATGGAATTAATTTAAGGGAAAGTAGTGTTTGTTTTAGTTAATTGGGCATAAATGTTGCAAGCTTAAGTTATTAAATTTTTATTTAAGGAATCTTTGCTTATGTATCAGAAGACAATTGCTAGACAGATAAGTTTTACGGGTATTGGGCTGCATTTGGGAAAAAAGGTAAACGTTACCATTAGACCAGCAAACGTAGATCATGGAATTATATTTTTAAGGACAGATACACCGGAGCCTGTGGAGATTAAGGCTAATGCGGCAAGTGTTGTTGACACAAAATTCGCTACAACCCTTGGATATAATGGAGTAAAGATATCTACTGTTGAACATTTATTAGCAGCATTCATGGGACTTGGAATAGATAATGTGCTAGTGGAGATTGATTCCTCCGAAGTACCTATTATGGATGGCAGTGCTTCTCCCTTTGTCTATCTTTTGAAAACTGCTGGTATTAGAGCTCAAAAAAAGCCTAAAAAATTTCTAGTAATAAAAAGGGTTATAAAGGTTTCCGATGGAGATAAGAGGGTTATTTTAGCCCCTTTTAAAGGGCTTAAAATTACATATACCGTGGATTTTGATCATCCTCTTATAGCAAATCAATCCTACTCTGCGAAATTCTGTAACGGGACTTTTGAGAGAGAAATATCCAGGGCTCGTACTTTTGGTTTCTTAAAGGATGTTGAAGTTCTCAAGGCAAATGGTTTAGCAAAAGGGGGTTCTCTGGATAATGCAATTGTTGTGGGGGATTTTAGGATTATAAATGAGGATGGCTTAAGATTCCACGATGAATTTGTTCGCCATAAAATACTGGATTCTATCGGAGACCTCAGCTTGCTAGGTGTTCCTGTTATTGGCCATCTTATAGCTTACAAATCGGGCCATTCTCTAAATTATAGGTTGATGAAAAAGGTTATCTCTAATAAAAAGAACTGGAAGCTGATAGAGGTTTATAACGAAGAATTTGACAGATACAATGTTCCCTCTTTTGAATTATTGAAACAGGTACCAGCTTCAGCCTAACTCCCTTCTATATTTTTTATTAACAATCTGCCCATTTTCTCTTTTTCGAATAAGGGGTTGTCTAAAGACTCATCCCTATATGCATCCCTTCTTGAACCGCTTCCCCTATCAGCCTTGGCTCAATACAGTCCCCTGCCCTGTAAACCTCTTTGACCTTACCTTTGATTTCTTCGTATAGTTTGTCATCAGGTTTGGCACCTGCAGCCAGAATAATCGTATCCGCCTCTATCATCCTTTCCTTACCCTTGTTGTCAATAAGAATGACCCCTTTATCTACAATTTCTTTGTAGGTAACCCCTGTCAATAGGTCCACTCCATTCTTTTCAAGTTCTTCCAGAAATGCCTCCCTTATAAAGGGTATCCTCTGGGTTGCCATCGCATCCAATATCTCCGTTATCGTTATCTTTTTCCCTTTGTCCATAAGATGGTGTGCCGTCTCACAACCAACTAACCCGCCTCCTATTATTAGAACCTTTTCCCCGGTTTTTACCTTTCCCAGAAGGACATCGCCAGCAGTGACAATCCTTGACATGTCTATACCTGATATTTCAGGGAGTAAAGGTATACCACCAGTTGCGATGACAACAGCATCCGGCTTTTCCTTTTCAACCAGATCGGCTGTTACATTTGTACCGACCTGTACCTGAATCCCGTGTTTTTTTGCCTGAGTTCTCAAATATTCTAAGTAGGCTTTGAATCTTTCTTTCCCTGGAGGGATACTTGCCTGTCTAATCTGTCCCCCCAGTTCCTTTTCCTTCTCGTATAAGGTGATATCATGACCCCTCAGGGCGGCAACCCTGGAAGCTTCAATACCGGCAGGTCCGCTCCCGACAACCATGACCTTTTTCCTCTTTTCCGCCGGTTTTATCTCGCACTCTTTCTCACGGCCAAGTGAGGCATTTACGGAACACATTAAGGGATTCAGCTTAAAGATCATTTCCTGCAAACACCTGAAACAAGCGATGCACGGTACTATATCTTCTGTTTTTCCTGCTTTTGCCTTATTGGGGATCTCCGGATCACATAAAAAGCCCCTTGCGAATGCGATAAGATCGGCTTTCCCCTCTTCGAGAACCCTTTCTCCTGTCTCAGGCGTCATCATCCCGATGGCTATTACGGGCAGGTTTGTTTCCTTTTTTATGGCATCTGCCAAATAGACCAGACCACCAGGGGTGCTGGTACAATTTATGAAGTTGTCTTTTCCTATACCGTAGCAAGAAACATTCACCGCACTGGCTCCAACCTCTTCCATCATTTTTACCAGTTTCTTTGAGTCCTCTAAGGTAATACCGCCATCGAGGTTAAAGTGACATGCATTTATACGAGACCACACGGGAAAATCAGGTCCGACCTTATCTCTGATGGATTGAAATACTTCCACATAGAATCTTGCCCTGTTTTCCAGAGAACCGCCGTATTCATCTGTCCTTTTGTTGAATGCAGGGGTAAAGAACTGGACAAACAGATAGGCATGGGCACCGTGCAACTCTACACCGTCAAAACCTGCCTTTTTGGCCCTGAGGGCAGCCTCTCCGAAACTCTCAACAATTTCCTTTATTTCAGGGATAGTCAGCTCACGCGGGATCTCTCCCCCTGGCCTGGGGGCAACAGGAGAAGGTGCTACAGGTGTCATACCGCTTATAGCGGAATTCGTCGCTCCTCCTCCATGGGCGAGTTGTATTACAGCCTTTGCCCCATGCTTTTTGACTGTCTCAGCATAGCCTTCCAATATATGAAGAAATTTGTCGTCATAATTACATATCATTCCAGGAAGCACAGCTCCCCTGGGGTCCACAGCTGAAGCCTCAACGATGATCATCCCGGTACCACCCTTTGCCCTTGCCTCGTAGTAAGCTAACCGCCGCTGGTGGGCTTCATTGACGTCTCTTGAAAAAACAGTCCCCATGGGCGACATGACAAAGCGATTCTTGATGGTCATGGGTCCTATATTTATTGGCTCGAATAACCTTTTAAATTGCAATGTATTCATATGTCCTCCTTATAGAAGTTATCTATGCGGTATAATAATAAATATAATATTTGAATCTATATCAGCTCACTATTTTAGTCAAGACTATAATTTATTGTGCTATATAGCTCTGTTTTCCATGAGACTTTTAACGTTGTCCTGTTGTCCCAGGAGTTCATAAATCTTTAATTAACCAAGGATATGCCCGGCATTATACTTTCCAATTTCCCTTACATCCAGAATTGAGTTCATGACTGCCCGGCGGGTCTTTTCGCTTATTAAAATAGCGTTTGGTATGTTCTTGGTGAGTTCCTGCAACCTGAAGACAATATTGACCGAATCTCCGATTACCGTGTAATCCATTTTTTTATCAAAACCAATATTTCCTACTACGGCTTCTCCGGTATGAATACTGATCCCAATTGTCAGGGTAATTTCAATTTCGTTGAATAAATATTTGTTTATAACTTCGAGGGTTTTTTTCATTTCCAGTGCCGCGGAAAGGGCATTATCCGCATCAGAGGTGCTTAAAATCGGAGCCCCAAAAACAGCCAGAAAACCATCTCCCAGGTACTTATCCACGATCCCATTATACTTGAAGACGATGTCTCCCATAGCGGAAAAAAAATGGTTTAAAATCGACACGGTCTTTTGAGGACCGATGCTGCTGGCAAGGGTGGAAAAATTCCGGATATCGATATTGAGTAAAGTTAACGTTTTCAATTCATCGATCACTGGTTTTTCCCCCGAAGAATCATAGGTGATTTTGTCCACAATCTCCTTAGGCACAAACTTCTGAAACATATTGCGAATTGCCCGTTCATGTTCTGCCATGGACAATGTTTCCTGGTAAAGCCGTGAGTTTTCTATGGCAATGCTGACTGAGGTGGCAATCGATTGCAAGAGTTGAAGATCATTGGTATCAAAAATACTGTGCTGCCGGTTAATGACCTCGATAACCCCAATAACCTTTCCCTGGGAGATTATGGGCACACATAATACGGACCGGGTTTTAAAACCTGTCCGCCGGTCAAATTCCGGATCATAATACTGGGAAGTTTGAATATCTCTTACCAGAACCGGCTCCCCGCGAGCGGCGGAATAACCAACAATTCCCTGTCCGAGTTTAGGTCGAAAATTATGAAGTGCATCGAAATCAAGGTTAAAGGCAGCCTTAAATTCGAGTTCGTTTTTATTCAGAAATAACAGAGAACCTGCTTCCACGTCCATAATCTCCTCAATCATTTCCATCGTATGTTTCAGGACTTTATCCATGTCAAAGGTGGAGGAAGCCAGTATCCCTCCGATCTGTTTGATTGCTTCCATTTCCTGGTCTCGCTTCATGATAGAGGAAGTCAAACGGTTTTGCTCTATAGCTAAGGTAAGGGTAAATGCCATCTGGATGATTTGGTATTCTGTTCCCTGCAAAATGCCCGGGCGGAGAGATCCAACGGCAAGTATCCCTATTACTTTCCCTCCCATCTTTAGAGGAGATAAAACAACTGTTTTCAGTCCCTGTTTCCCAAATAGCTCTTGTTCTATAGGGTAGTTTAAATTAGTTGTACCCGGTAAAGACAGGGTGTTTTCCTGTTTGATGACCCGGTCGAAGACAGAACCTATAAAGTAGTATTCTGAATTCCGTGAGAGATTTGTGGGCATAAAGGCAACAAAATCCAGAAGGGAGATTCTGTCCGGCATGTTTTTCATCCGCGTCATCAAAAGGACCAGATCAAAGGGGACCTCATCTCTAAATTCGTTCAAGAGGGCGTGAAAAAGTTCACTTTCCCGAAGGCTGGAATTCAGAAGCTTAAAGATATTTTCCAGTGTTTTGATCTGCTGAACCTTCTCCCTGTTTTTCTTAATCAGCTGAATATTGTCATATGTGAAGGCAGCATTGCTTAAAAGGGAGGTCAAGATGTTGGCATCTTCCGGGGTAAATGGGAGTGCCATTTTACCCCGGGAAAGGGTCAAAACTCCAAAGATATCATGGATACTTTTCAAAGGCATACATAGGAAAGATTTTGTTCCATAGTGAGGACGGTTTTCCCGACCAAAGCGGGTATCCTTTTCGATATCTTCAACCAGGAGGGGGGATCTATTAATAACCGCAAATTTGGCGATACTGGTGTAAAAATCAATCCTATCCCCCTTTTTTAGGATTTCTCCAGGTCCAAAATAGGAATGGACGACAAATGCTTCCTTATGGGGGTCTTCCAGAATTAAAACAGATCCTATATCGGCATTTACCATCTTTAATGCCCGTTCCAGGGCGATATGGAGAATGTCTTCTGTATCGAAGGTCACATAACAAAGGTCCGACAATTCTTTGAGGGTGGTAATCTGCGTCTCTTGTTTGTTAATCTGTTCAAAGTTTATCCTGAGTTCCTTTTCTAGGGCACGGAAAGATTGTACGATTCCGTTTAGTTCGTTTGTAGCCCCGGGTTGGTAGAAACCGGAAATTTCTTTTGTAATATTTTCTGCTATATTTTTAGAAATTGTAGAAACTTGATCGAATATCCTCCGAATTAAAACAAACCCAAACAGTGAAGAAGTAAGAAAGAGGAGAAAAAATAGAGCGATATATTCATCTTCCAGGATATTATACTTCAGACTCATATAGAAGAAGCTGATAATGGGAGCAAAGAAAAAAAAGGCAAATATGACAGGGAGCCTGTACCTGAGATTCTTCTTTTCTATCGATACTTCCCGCAGTCTTTTTTTAAGATTCAATGGGTGCTCCTTATTTCTGTGCCCCAGTTTTTATTCATTGTCCAACACATTGTAATTCCAGAAGAATCTAACATTATAAAAGGATGTGTGTCAATGAAAAAATAGAAAATCCAGAACTATCCCAGCATTTTCGTAATGAATAGGTCAAATTCAAAGATATTTGATAGGGATGTCCGTCTATCTTTCAGTCCGACTCAATTTTTTTATTGACATTCTCAGGTAAATTTGGTAAAAAATAACAAATAAATAGATACATTATATAGGTACCCTCTTTAGAGGGTTTAATAGGGAACCCCAAAAAACGGGGACGGTCCCGCCGCTGTGATCAGTGACGAAACCCACAAAGACAGTCAAGGTTGAACAGTGAACAGTTAAAGGTTAAAGAATCAAAAGACTTTTAACTTCCAATTTTGAACTGTTTTAAAACCACTGGTAGTTTTAAAACTGCCGGGAAGGTGTGGGGAGTAGGGAGATCTGAGAGTCAGAAGACCTGCCTATAAAATAGGACTTGCCTCTTCTTCCAGGAAAGGGGGGTGAAGTAAGCTGGGTGCAGCCCTTAAGTCCAAAAGGATTTAAGGGTTTTTTTATTGCTTTTTTCTAAGGTGAAATGAAGACAATAATCACATCATTTTTTGCATGCATTTTTGTTATTATGGGTGTTGGTACCGCCTTCCCGGCAACTTATGTGGATGAGATGGGAAGAAGGGTGGATATTCCATCAGACCCGAAGAGGATCGTCTCTCTGGCTCCCAGCATCACCGAGACCCTTTATTTCCTGAACGTGGGGAAAAGAATTGTAGGGGTTACGGAATTCAGTAGCTACCCTGATGAGGCAAAGAGGAAACCGAACGTTGGAAGCTATATAAACCTGAACATAGAAAAGATTATCTCGTTGAAGCCAGATTTAATAATAGGTATAGCGGATGGAAATAAAAAAGAGTCAGTGGATACACTGGAAAGGCTGGGATACAGTGTCTATGCAATAAACCCTAGGTGTGTAAAGGATGTCTTTCAGACTATTTATAACATAGGGAGAATAACCGGTTGCGTTGGCAGAGCTAATAGGCTTATTAACGAGTTGAAAAACAGGGTAAATTATGTAGAGAGTCGTACAAGAGGAATAGAAAGACCAAGGGTTTTCTTCCAGATCGGGATTAATCCTGTAGTAACAGTAGGCAAGGATACTTTTCATAATGACCTGATAAAGATGGCAGGTGGTTTGAATGTATCTGGAAGCGATAAAGTAAAGTATCCCCAATACAGCATGGAGCAAATTTTGCTCAATGCCCCTGATATTATTATTATATCTTCTATGCAAAGGGGTGGTGGTTTTGAGCGAAAGAAAAAAGAGTGGATGAAGTGGAAAAACATCCCCGCAGTAAAAAATGGAAGGATTTATATAATTGACTCGGATCTGGTTGATCATCCATCCCCTCGTATTATCGATGGATTGGAAGAGCTGGCAAGGTTGATTCATCCGAGATTGTTTAGATAGGAGTATGCGTTCAGTCGTCAGCATTCAGCCATCGCCCTCTTTTTTACTGAAAGCTAACGGCTGATAGCCGAACTCCTGTAACCAGGCAAAGGTAACTCAGTTATGGTGGTAACTCTTCGAAAAGTAGTACTCGTATCCCTTGCTCTTGTTTTTGTTTTCATCATAGTTGCGATACTTTCCATCTCTCTTGGAACGGCTGATATAGGGTTGATGAAAATATTGAGGGGGATATTTGGAGAGGGGACTGTCCCTATTCGCGGATGGACAGATACCGACAGAGTAATTATATTTCAGGTTCGCTTACCTAGGATCATACTGGCCGGTATAGTAGGTGCTACCCTTTCAGTGGCTGGGGTAGTATTTCAGGCTCTTTTTCGAAATCCCCTTGCAGATCCTTACATTTTAGGGATTTCAAGTGGTTCGGCTGTAGGTGCCATCCTGGCAATTATCTCAGGGGCAGGGCTAGGCTTCTTGAGTATTCCCGTTGCTTCTTTCTGTGGGGCACTGTTGACCATTTTACTGGTATTGGGCATTGCAAGGACAGGATATAGACTTCAAACTAATACTTTACTTTTAGCAGGTGTAATAGTTGGTTCTTTCTTTTCTGCCATTATAATGTTTTTGGTGTCCATTACCCATGATGAGAGGCTTCATAGTATTATCTTTTGGTTAATGGGGGATTTAAGCCTGTCAAAGTACAACGAGATTATAATTGTTACCCCCTTTGTTATTATTGGATGCCTTATTATCTATTTGAATGCCCATCCCCTGAACCTGATCGTTACAGGGGAAGAGACTGCCCTCCAGCTGGGAGTCGAGGTGGAGAGGGTAAGGAGACTTTTGCTTATCACTGCATCTTTAATTACGGGGGTGGTTGTTTCAGTAAGTGGTGTTATTGGTTTCGTGGGACTTGTCGTTCCCCACATGATGCGTATGGTATTTGGTTCAGATCACCGCCTTCTTTTGCCTGCCTCAGCTCTTTTTGGACTTTCTTTCTTGGTTATAGCGGATACCATGGCAAGAACCATAATTGCCCCTGTGGAATTACCTGTGGGGGTGATAACAGCTATCTTCGGGGCCCCATTTTTTATCTACTTGTTGCGAAGAAAAGGAGTCTGATTTATGGATATAATCAAGGTTTCTCGAGTAAGCTTCAAGTATGTTCATGAATGGGTGCTCAGGGATATCTCATTTGGTGTTAAGAAGGGGGAACTTTTGGGGGTAATTGGTCCAAATGGTTCTGGAAAGACGACCTTATTAAAGAGCCTTAACAGAACCCTTACCATGGGAAAAGGAGATGTCTTTATCAATGGGACAAATATCAAGGATACAAATAGAAGAGAGTTAGCCAGGATTGTAGGTATGGTTCCCCAGGAGACTTCTCTTGTTTTTCCTTTTACTGTATTGGAGGTGGTCTTGATGGGGAGATCACCCTATCTTGGTAGACTTAGTTTTGAAGGGGAGAAAGACTATGCGATAGTCAGAGATGCCATGGAGATGACAGATACCCTTTCATTTTCAACTCGAAGTATCAATGAATTAAGCGGGGGTGAAAGGCAGAGGGTACTGATTGCAAGGGCACTGGCCCAGCAGCCACAGATCATACTCCTCGATGAATCCACAGCCTATTTAGACATCAAGCATCAAGTAGCCTTTTTTGATTTAATAAAGACCTTAAATCGGGAAGAAGGACTGACGGTTGTAGCTGTGACTCACGATGTGAATTTAGCTTCTATTTTTTGTGATAGGGTCATGCTTTTAAGTAAAGGAACTGTCCACTGTATAGGAACTCCCGGGGATATAATCACAGAATCCAATGTAAAGGAGGTTTATGAAGCCGATGTATTAGTTGATACCAATCCGCAAACCGGATTGCCGAGAGTAACGCTCTTAGCATCAAGTCTGTCAGATAAAGGAAGGCGGTCAAAAGCCGACGCTGCCCCGCAACTGTAGACGGAACGAAACTCAATAAAGACAGTTAAAAGTCAACAGTGAAAAGTTAAAAGTAAAAGGATAAAAAAGCAAAATACTTTTGACCTGCAACATTGAACTTTTAACTGTTTTGAACCACTGGTGGTTTTAAAACTGCCGGGAAGGTATGGGGATTAGGCATAACCGTAAGCCAGGAGACTTATTTGACAGATCAAATAAACATCCCGACCGAGGGGAAAAGGAGGATTAGGAAATGAAGATGTTGTTAAATTGTATTGTGGGATTACTTGCATGTTTGTCTATGTCATTGTCCACCCTGGTTTGTGCAGAGGAAAAAACTGGGGAAGTAGAGATGAAAGAAGTGGTCGTAACGGCCAGCAGGTTGGAGGAGCCATTAAGATACTCCCCTGACTCGGTTACTGTAGTTAATGAGGATGATATTCATAAAAAAGGGGCGAAAACGGTCATTGATGTTCTCAGAGATGTACCAGGGGTTTCTATTGCCCAGTACGGTCAATTTGGAGGGTCCGCATCTATATACCTGCGGGGTACTAACACTGCCCATACATTGATTATGATTGACGGAGTGAAGGTAGGGGATCCAATGGCCACAGATGGAAAGATGAGTATTTCTGACTTATCTACAGATAACATCGAAAGAATAGAGGTAGTCAGAGGGATGCAAAGCGTGCTTTATGGGTCCGATGCTATTGGAGGTGTCATAAATGTCATTACCAAGAAGGGTAAAGGTAAGCCCGAATTTTACCTTTCCGCAGAGGGGGGGTCTTTTGAAACCTTCAGAGAAAAGATAGGAGTCAGTGGATCAAATGATAAGGTAAGTTACTCTGCCTCTATATTACGTACGGATACCAAAGGGGTCTCAAAGGCGGACAGAGATATGGGAAATACAGAACCGGATTACTACCGCGGTACCAATGCCTCTGCTCGGCTTGATGCCCAAATCAGTGAAACAGTGAGGGCAGGTTTCTCTGTTCGCCACTCTAAGTCAAAGATGGACTATGATGACACGGGAGTTGATGCTGATAAGGTTCAGGATACTGGCATTACCAGCATTTCTACAAATTTCGATCAGAACCTGTTTGAATGGTGGCAACATGTTGTCAAGCTGGGCACCACAGGCACAAAGAGGGAATATACAGCCAATGGCTCTTTTGATGAGACCTATAAAGGGACAACAAACCTGGCGTCATGGCAGCACAATTTCTTTATCAAAGACAAGGATACCATCTCTGCGGGATTCGATTATCAGGAAGAAAGCGGGGATCTCGAGAGTGTGTGGGGGAATATCTCTGAGAAGAAGGTTGATACAAAAAGCTTCTTTATCCAGAACAAATTGACCCCATTTAAAGGACTCTCTTTCACCTTAGGGTCCCGGCATGATAACCATCAGACCTTTGGTGGCGAGGACACATATAAGGGTGCTCTTGCCTATCTCTATGAAGAGACAGGCACCAAGATAAGAGGAAGTTACGGAACAGGATTCCATGCCCCCTCCCTATATCAGCTTTATTCTTCCTACGGTGATGAAAACCTGAAACCGGAGGAGAGTAAAGGCTACGATGTGGGTGTAGACCAGGAATTTTTCGGGAGAAAGGTCCTGCTGTCTGTGACATACTTCCACACAGAGATCAGAGAGTTGATTGACTGGAATTGGGATACATGGAAGTACTATAACATTGGTAAGGTCAAGACAAAGGGCTGGGAAACATTGGTCTCTTTTAAACCACTGGACTGGTTGACCTTAGATGTCAATTACACCTATACCGAGGCAAAGGACGACACGACAGATAAAGACTTGATATACAGGCCAAGACATAAGGGGGGGGTTGCCCTTAACATGATCCCCCTGGAAGGATTAAACCTGAATGTTGATGTTCAATATGTGGGAAAGCGGTATAGAAGCACTGACAATACCCTTGAGATGCCTGAATATACGCTTGTGAACTTAGCGGCGTCTTATGAAATTACCAAACACCTTCAGGTCTTCGGAAGGGTGGATAATATCACAGACCAAAACTACGAATCGGTATATCAGTACGGAGAACCAGGCATCGGGGTCTATGGCGGAATCAAGATAACATTTTAGAGAGCTTTGAAAAAGTATCCCTTTTCGCTTCAGTCCGCCTCAGGCGGAAATTTTTTGACCCATCTATGATCGTAAATCGCGAGTCGTAGACAAAACAGGTATCAGATAGTAGGTTGACAACTATGAAATCCAGATCCTTGATGGTTCAGGGAACGGCATCACACGTTGGAAAGAGTGTTCTGGTTGCCGCATTCTGCCGGATACTCAGACAGGATGGGTATAATGTAGCGCCCTTCAAGGCCCAGAATATGGCACTAAACTCTTTTATCACCAAGGACGGGAGAGAAATGGGAAGGGCGCAGGTCGTACAGGCAGAAGCCGCCGGGTTGGAGCCAGAGGTTGATATGAATCCTATATTGATAAAGCCTAATACGGATATCGGGGCTCAGATAATAATTCATGGAAGGGTTTACAAAAATATGTCTGCATGCCTGTATCATAGTTTCAAAAAAGATGCCCTTGGGTTTGTCAGGGAGAGCTTCAGGAAGTTGAGGGAGAAATACGACTTTATAGTAATAGAAGGAGCGGGATCTCCTGCGGAGATAAACCTCCGGGAAAATGATATAGCTAACATGGGAATGGCTGAAATTGCGGACTGCCCTGTGGTACTGGCAGGGGACGTAGACAGAGGAGGGGTATTTGCCTCCATTATTGGTACTATGGAACTACTTGCCGAAGAAGAGAGGCGAAGGGTTAAGGGTTTTATCATAAACAAGTTTAGGGGTGATATCTCCCTTTTGAAACCAGGACTCGATTTTTTAGAAAAAAGAACGGGGGTCCCGGTATTAGGTACTATACCCTATTTTAAAGACATTTATATCCAGGAGGAAGACAGCGTATCACTAGAAAGATTAATAACTTCAAACAAGAACGGAAAGGTTGATATAGCGGTCATATATCTTCCCCATATCTCGAATTTTACAGATTTTGATCCATTTGAAAAAGAGCCCGATATCAACCTAAGATATGTTAGTCATGGTGAGTGTATTGGGGACGTAGATGTGATTATCATACCAGGGAGCAAAAACACCATTGATGACCTTAACTACCTGTACAATTTCGGCTATGCAGGAGAGATACTCAGACACTATAAAAAGGGTGGATCGGTCGTTGGTGTCTGCGGAGGTTATCAGATGCTTGGTGAATACATTGCGGATCCTTATTGTATCGAAGCTTCTCTCAGCAAAATATCTGGAATTGGTCTTTTGCCTGTAAGAACATCTATAGAAAAAGAAAAGGTGACATCTCAGGTATGTGCAAAAATCCATCCCTTAAACCAGTTTTTCAAAAATACAGGTGAACTAAAAGGCTATGAAATACACATGGGTCTGACAGATTTCTATGAGGAAAGGTGCATGCTTGAAATTGTCGAGAGAGACGGCTCCTCAATCTCGGTTCCGGATGGATTTATATCTGAGAACGGCAGAGTCTGGGGAACATATATCCACGGTATCTTTGACAATGATGGTTTCCGTGAGGAGTTTATCAGAAGGATAAAACTGGCAAAAGGCATTCCTATTGCTACAAGAGGGGAATCAGAAACAAACACTTCTTTCAACTTCCAGGAGTTTAAAGAGACACAATACGACAGGCTGGCAACACTTGTCAGAAAAAATATCGATATGGAGACCTTTTACAGGATTGCAGGTCTGAGGTGAAAGGTAAGGCTGGATGGTCAACTTGTTGAGGGAAGAGGCAGACAAGACTTATGTAAGTAGGTATGATTATCAAACCCATGGAAAAAGAGAGATGAATCTTTTGAACAATAAGACTCTTTGTAATGGCGTCCCTTCAATAGGGTTGGAGAAGATGATTATACCATCAATTCTTCTCCACCTAGCCATTATAGCCCTTATAATTGCTTCTTCAACGTTGTACATTAAGAGAACCTCTTGTCCCCAAATATATATTGTTAGTTTGGTCTCATCTCCATCAGAGAAGCCTTTGGGATTAGGGAAAAAGCAGATAAACAGAGAGGCTGGGAAAATTGAACCTATTAACCCCATCAAGAATTTCCCAAAGATGGTTAAAATAGAAAACGAAAGGATTGCAGTTCCCGAGCCTGAGGCAAAACCCGAACCTAAGCCTCAAAATAAATCAAAGCCCGAATTTGGCTCTGAACCTGAACCCAAACTCAGCATTGTTGGAAGTCTCTCCGAACCTGATGAGAGAATAAAAACAGGGTACCCGGGGTTTCCAGAACAAGGAGTAAGGGAATTAAGTGATAGAAAGGGAGACGCTCTTTATGGCATCAAGGAAGAGTTCGGCGGAGAGCAAGGGGTGAAGGAAGGAATCAATCGAGGTGGAATGCCAATTAGCTACTCGTTATCTAGCCGAAAACCAGTTTTACGGAGTACTGCCCCTTCTTTCATCGCGAATCCTAAACCCCAGTATCCAATGATAGCAATAAGAAGAAAGATGGAAGGGGTTGTTTTACTTAAAGTGGAGGTTTTGGGGGATGGGGGAGTAGGGAAGATAGAGGTGAAAAGATCCTCTGGGTACAAGGCACTAGACGAGTCTGCTTTAGAGGCTGTAAAAAATTGGAAGTTCTTGCCTGCCACATTGAATGGCATTAGTGTTAAAGTCTGGGCAAGCATTCCTATAAGGTTTGAATTGGAGAGATGAGAGAAAAAATAAAAATGTGGGGTGCCCTTCCTAACATCAACATGGAGTAATCAACTAAGTGTTAAAATATTTTTTAACAGCATAATAACTTTAGCCCAGAAAGAGAAACCGCACAGCAATTTGCAATTCAACATTCGCTTCAACTTGAACATTCACTAAATCAACAGGAGATAAGAACGATACAGCATTTCACATACAGCGAGAGAATAACTGGAACAGGAAGATCGGAAGTGCACCCCGTATACTTGTATTTTAACAGGTGGACTGCTACCACCTCTTTACTATGCTATTTTAGGATATCTATCCAGTCAGGTCGCTTTCTCCCTAAAAATTTACGATTATTGGCTTTAGACAACTTTGCCTTTTTTCCAAACCGTGCGAAGAGTTGCGCTAAGTTTTTTGAAAACACAGGAAATGTTCTGTTGTTTTTTATTTCTGCTACCATGTGTTATCCCTTTTGTTTATCCTTGAATGATTTTACCTTATTGACCTTTTTAAACTTAACTTATAAAGCCTGCAATTAGCATACCAAAAATGATAGACTTGTTTATAAAACCTTCCCAGGCTTGATAGTAAAGGTTTTGATGACATTATTGGTATACTTTGATTGTAGATTAAGAGGTTGAGATTGGGACAGTATTGCACTTATGCTTGATAGTAACGATTGGGATGCTAAAGCGAAAGGGGCAAAAAGTGGGACAGATCGCCAGAATGGGACATTATGGCACAATATGGATGCCGTGAGAAAGCCAGATCAAAAACCTGCATAAAGTGATGGGAAAAGAGGTTTTTCTATCCAGACTGATTGGTAGGACTTTGAATATAACCGCTAAATAGGATGGTTTTCCATTAAGAAACCAATAAATGCCTCTAACAGAGGGGACCTTGTTCTTCCTTTATGAAATACAATATAAAAGTTTCTAATTAATTTAAGACCCTTGACTCTGATTTCTTTGAGTACCCCAAGTTTCAATTCGTCCTCTACTGCCCTCTTGGAGAGAATAGATATACCGATTCCAGCCTTGATCCCTTGCCTAATTGCTTCGGTACTCCCCATTTCAGCTATAACCTTTAGAGTGTTCAAATTAGTTCCACTATCATGGAAAGCTTTTTCAATGGTTATACGGGTTCCAGATCCCCTTTCTCTTGAAATATAGGATTGGTCTTTAAGTTCCTCTGGTCTTACAGAGGTTTTTGATTTCCATGGGTGGGAGGAAGGAACAACCAAGATCAGCTCATCCTTGATGAATTCACTGTACTCAAGCCTTCTGTCCTGAATTTTTGCCCCCACAATACCCATCTCGATTCTATTATTAATTACCTGGTCTATAATTTCTTTTGTATCCCCAATCATTAAGCATATAGAGATATTTGGATAATTATCCTTAAATTTGCCGAGTAAATAGGGCAAAACGTATTCTCCCGGTATATTGCTTCCTCCGATAGTAATGTCACCAGACATTTTCCCCGAAAAATTTTCCAGGACCTGTTTAGCCTCAACCCTCAGTTCCAATATCTTCTTCGCATACCTGTATAAGATTTCTCCGGCTTTGGTGGGGATAACCTCTCTTCCCATCCTGTCTAAAAGTCTCGCATCCAGATGGTCCTCCAGAGATTTAATATGTTCGCTGATGGTAGGTTGAGTTAAGTATGTTGCTTCGCCTGCCTTTGAAAAGCTACCCAGTTCAACAACTTTACAGAATATATCCAATTGTCTTAAATCCATCAAATTAGAGGTAACTATGGAGTAATGAGGTTATGGGGTTTTAAACCATACAGACAGTTAACATCAGCGGCTGATGTTAAATCCCATGAAACTCACTGTCTGTTAAGAGATATATTTATACACTTCAATTGCACTCTCTGGGCACATCTTTCCACATATGGCACATGCTGTGCAGCATTCTTCATTTACAAAGATCGGTAATTGGTATCCCTGGGCGCTAAATTTATCTCCCATAATGACACAGTCTTTAGGGCAGAACTCTGCACAATATCCACACCCTTTACAAAATTGTTCGCTTATAGCTATTTCTCCTTTACTTTTTGCCATCATTTTAACCCCTTGTTAATTTTTTCAACAGCCTCTTTAAAGTACTTATATCTCATATTATAAGAAGCCTTGTTTATTCCGCTCAGAATTATTTAGTTCATCCTGAAAAATTCCCTTTTCCGCTCTCTGGTGCAGTATTTTTGACCCATATATGACTCGCTTCAGGCATTTTCAGGAACTCTCCGCCTTTGGCGGATCAACCACCTGAAAATGCTTATCTTCCGCTTCGTCAAGATGGGTACCCCAAAAATCCTGCTCATGTTCGCTTCAAAAGAAATTTTTCGTTTTTCAGGGTGAATTATTTAGTGACAGAACAGAAAGTAAGCCTCTATACTATAGACGTGAATTTTATAGTTGAAAGAAGTATTAAAATCAAGTTTTTTTTGTTTCAAGCCAAAAATTCTTGACACAACTAGTTTAATATGCTAAAAATATCCTTCTAAAAAGATTTAACAATTTGTTATCCCGCTTGGATCCATATATTTGGACTGAGACGGAAGGAACTTCGATAGGGTCGATAAATGGGATAGTTGATCAGGGGAATTCCCCCTAGGTCTATTCGTTAGCCCATTGATAGAAAGCCTTCTGGACTCAGTCCAGAAGGCTTTTTTGTTTTAACTTAGGGGGTATAGATGGGAAAGATAACGATCTTAGACTTACAAAGGATGAAAGATGAAGGGGAAAAGATAACGATGCTTACTGCTTATGATTACCCTACTGCCAGGATTCTCGATGCCTGTGGAGTGGATATCTTATTGGTTGGCGACTCAGTTGGCAACGTTGTCCTGGGGCAGGCAAATACCCTGCCGGTATCTATCGGAGATATGATTCACCACACCAAGGCAGTTGCAAGGGCTTGTAAAAATGCGCTCGTTGTCATAGACATGCCGTTTATGTCTTACCAGACCAGTATAGAGGATGCCAAGAGGAATGCGGGCAGGATGATAAAAGAGAGTGGGGCTGAGGCTGTAAAACTTGAGGGTGGGGCTAATATGGAGGACACCATCAAGGCTATTACAGATATAGACATACCTGTAATGGCACATATTGGTTTAACACCCCAGTCAGTTCATAGAATGGGAGGCTATCGGGTTCAAGGAAAAGAAGATAAACAGAGAGAAAAACTCCTGGCAGATGCCCTGGCAGTTGAGAGGGCAGGGGCATTTTCCGTTGTCCTGGAGGTGATCCCCAGTCAACTTGGTGAAGAGATTACCAAAAGGCTGAAAATTCCAACCATAGGCATTGGAGCGGGCATAAAATGTGATGGTCAAGTCTTGGTGATCAACGATTTATTAGGGCTGTCTGGTGAATTTCGACCGAAGTTTGTAAAGAAATATGTGAATTTGGAAGAGGTAATCTCAAAGGCAGTTAAAGAGTATATCTCGGAGGTAAAGAACAAAGCCTTTCCCAATGACGAGCATAGCTTTAAGTGATATGATGTAGTGAAATGTGAGGGGTGATTTAGGCTAAATATGAAGATGGTAAGTAGTATCAAAGAGATGCAGGAGTTTTCAGAGGGCTCCCGTCTGAAGAATAAGATAATTGCTCTGGTTCCAACCATGGGTTTTCTCCACGATGGCCATCTCAAGCTAATTGAGGAGGGAGGGAGAAGGGCTGATATCTCAATAATCAGTATATTTGTTAATCCTACCCAATTTGGAGTAGGAGAAGACCTTGAAAAATATCCCAGAGATTTAGAAAAAGATAAGAAATTGGCAGAAGGAGTTGGCGTTGATATTATCTTTGCCCCTACTGCTTCCGAGATGTATCCCAAAACCTATCAGACCTATGTAAATGTAGAATATGTAACCAGGAACCTGTGCGGTGCTTCCAGACCTACCCATTTCAGAGGTGTAACAACGGTAGTCGCAAAGTTATTCAATATTGTTAAGCCGCATATTGCCATTTTTGGAGAGAAGGATTTTCAGCAGTTAGTTACTATCAGGCAGATGGTTAAAGACCTTAATTTTGATATAGAGATCATTGGAATCCCTACTGTCCGGGAAAAGGACGGTCTGGCAATGAGTTCCAGAAATACTTACCTGACCCCAGAAGAGCGCAAAGCTGCACTAAGCTTAAATCAAGCAATGTCTGAGGCGAAGGAGTTATTCAAATCAGGTGAAAGAAGGTCCGAAAGTATTCTTCGGGAGGTTGAGAAAAGAATTGAATCAGAAAGTCTAACGGACATCGATTATGTTAATATATGTGACTCTCAAACACTGGAGTACATTAAAGAGATTGATAGAGACGCAGTGCTGGCAATGGCAGTGAAGGTTGGCAAAACAAGACTTATTGATAATTGTACTTTTGAAAGAAGAAGATGACAAATTTTGTGAAGGAGGAAGAAGTGACGTGCAGAGAATCATGCTGAAATCCAAAATACACCGGGTAAGGGTTACAGATGCTAATCTGGATTATGAAGGAAGTATTACCATTGATGAGCTCCTGATGGAAGATGCAGGCATAATACCCTACGAATCGGTTCACATCTATAATATCTCCAATGGTGAAAGGTTTGAAACGTATGCCATTAAAGGGGAAGCTAACTCTGGTACTATTTGTCTTAATGGGGCCGCTGCCCATAAGGTCAGTATTGGTGACCTAATAATAATTGCTAATTATGCGCACTATGAGGAAAAAGAGGCGATAAACCACAAACCTAAGCTTATCTATGTTGATGCAAATAATAGAAAAATAGAGAAAAAATCATCAGTATATCTCCAGTCACTTTAAATTTTTCCTTTTATTTCGGGCAGTATTCGGTATTGGATACTAAAGAGAGGAGATACCTCACCTGGGTGAAGCCTTCAAAAGGGGGCTGCTTATAATTATTTTATTGAAAAAGATTATCCTCTCTGTTAAACTGCTAAATAGTTTGCCCTGAAAAATTCCCTTTCCCACTCCTTAAAGTGGATTTCCAAAAAGCATGTTCCTGCGAAGGCAGGAATCTATGAACTTGCTCTCAGAGACACTTTTTTAAAAGCTCTCGAAAGATACATAAAAATGAAAACGCGGATAAAAAATTATTTTATAACGGGTTTATTAGTAATTATACCTGCTGGTTTAACAATTTACATCCTGGATATCCTTATTGGTATTATGGACAGGGTTCTTAACTACCTACCATTAAAGTTCCATCCTGATACTTACCTACCCTTTCATATCCCAGGGCTGGGGCTGATTGCAACAGCGGTTTTCACAATCCTCGTGGGGATCCTTACCCAGAACCTCTTGGGGAAAAAGTTGGTCTACCTATGGGAATGGGCAGTATCGAGAGTTCCCTTTGTTAGAAATATATATCTTGCCATCAAGCAACTGGTCGAAGCCATATTTGCCCAGGATTCGAAGGGTTTTAAACGAGTTGTATTGGTTGAGGCTCCCATGAAGGACATGTGGATTATGGGCTTCTTAACTGGTGTTACCGAAGGGGAGGTCCAGGATAAAACTGAAAAGAGGGTTGTTAATGTGTTCGTTCCTACCACACCAAACCCCACTACTGGATTATATCTTCTGGTTCCAGAGAAAGATGTTATAAACCTGGATATGACTGTGGAAGATGCCTTTAAATTAATAATGTCTGGAGGGATTGTTACTCCTTCAGACAAGCTAACCGTAACTCCCAAATGTCGAAAATAAGCCATCTGCCTAGTTTGTTATTAAACAGGCGGAAAATTTGTAGTAAAATTCATTAGTTTATTTCTATAGTATTCAACTAGAGGAAAAAAGATGAAGGCTGAAGATAGTGAATCTGCATTGGGGACGAAAACCGCCCCAGATATATATGCTGTAAATGTTAAGATATATAAGCCCAGGCAGACTATAATAAGTGAGGGTGAGAAGAATGAGTACTTTTATGTAATTTTACAAGGTTCGGTAGAGGTATTCCAAAAGGGCAAAAGTGTACGTGTGTTAAAAGAAGAAGATGTATTTGGCATCGAGAATTTTTTCTTATATAGGCCTTACACAACAACCGTTCGGGCATTAACCACTACGCGTATAGCTATCTATAGTACAAAAGTGTTGAAGGATATTATATACACTAAACCCCAACTGACCGAGAAGATACTAATCTCTGTTCTGAGCCAACTGGAGCAAACAACGCAGATTGCTAAAGATAATATTGTGTTGGAAGGTTTAATAGACCTCAATGAGAAGGTCTATGAAGATGGTGAGGTGATAATAAAAGAAGGGGCTATGAGCTATGATTTTTTTAGGCTCCTAAGAGCAGAAGGTGGGTTATTGGTGACGAAGGAGGGTAAAGAGGTGGGCAGGATCAATAAGTCTGGGGAATTCTTTGGAGAGATGAGTGGGCTACTGAGCCAGCCAAGATCTGCAACTGTTACATCCATAGGGAAGAGTGTGGTGCAGGTATTTTCTGGTGCTAACCTGGATGAGATTATTGAATCGTATCCAAAAATAGCAAGAAAATTGTTAGAGGACTTAGCTTATCGCCTGGCAGAAGCAAATAAAAGGATCATTAAGGCATTTAAAAAGAAGGGTACAAAAAAGCATGGAATTGAAGAAGACGACCATATAAGTATGATATAGAAGGATTGAAAGACTTTTATGAAACAAAAGGCCGTTTTTATTAAGACTTTTGGATGTCAAATGAACGAACATGATTCTGAAAAGATCCACAGAATCCTGGGAGATCACGACTATAAATTAACAGAGAATATTAACGATGCCGATCTGGTTTTGCTGAATACCTGTAGTATAAGAGAAAAGGCGGAGCACAAGGTTTACAGCAGCCTTGGAAGGCTTAGAAGATTAAAGGGGAAAAACCCTAAACTTATCATCGGTGTTGGTGGATGTGTAGCCCAACAGGAAGGAGAAAGACTTTTGCACAGGGTTCCTTATCTGGATATAGTATTTGGAACCCACAATATCCATAAATTGCCCGAATTTATTCATGATGTTGAGCGGACAGGGAGGAGAATTCTGGAAACCAGTCTGTATGATTCAGTTCCTTCCCTTGGAGTTTACTCTAACCCCAGAGAAAAAGAGATAAAATCCTATGTTACAATTATGCAGGGTTGTGATAATTACTGTTCTTATTGTATAGTTCCCTATGTAAGGGGCAGGGAGATAAGCAGGCCAAACGGAGAGATACTGGAGGAGGTAAAAAGACTGTCGGAGAGGGGCGTAAAAGAGGTAACGTTACTGGGCCAAAATGTAAATTCTTACGGGAAGGGCATTACAGAGGGTATGACTTTCCCCCGACTGTTGTACTCCATAAATGAGATAGAAGGAATAGAGAGGATACGTTTTACCACATCCCACCCCAAAGACCTATCTGAGGAATTGATTTCTTCTTTTGGACAATTGGATAAATTATGTGAACATATTCATTTGCCTGTTCAATCTGGTTCTAATTCAGTCCTGGAGGCTATGAAGAGGAGATATACGGCAGAAGAATACATTGCAAAGGTAGAAAGGCTCAGGAATACTTGTCCGAAAATAAGCATAACATCGGATATTATCGTGGGATTTCCCGGGGAAACTGAAAAGGATTTTAAAGATACCCTTGAATTAATAGGGGTAGTTAAATTCGACAGTCTTTTTTCTTTTAAATATTCTGACAGGGTTGAAACAAAGGCATCAACCCTCACTGAAAAAGTCGATGATGAGGTCAAAGCCAAAAGGTTAAGTATCCTCCAAACCTATCAAAAACTTTTTACTTTAACTAAAAACAGAGAATTGGAAGGTAAAGAGGAAGAGATATTAGTAGAAGGCCCGAGCAAAACTAACCTAACGCGTTTGACCGGCAGAACCAGATCAAATAAAGTAGTTAATTTTGAAGGGTCATCTGATTTAAGAGGATGTATAGTGCCTGTCAGAATAAAGAGGGCATTCCTTAATTCGCTGGAGGGAGAGATAAATACCACTTATTGTGGTTAATAGGAGGTCTATATGTTTAAAGAAATGAGAGTAGCGGGATTAACAGTGGACCCTTTTACCAACATGCCTATTATTATCCTTAAGGACATGGAAGATAAGAGTGCGGTTCCAATCTGGATTGGACTGCTGGAAGCCAGTGCTATAGCTACTGAGCTTGAAAAAATTCAGCTTCCCAGACCTATGACCCATGATTTATTAAAGAATATTTTGGACAACTTCAAGGTTGATGTAATTAAGGTAGAGGTTAACGACTTGCAGGACAACACCTTCTATGCTACCCTATATCTTAAGATGGGTAACAAGAAGTATGCTATTGATTCTCGTCCCAGTGATGCAATTGCTATAGCCTTGAGAACCAATTCTCCCATATATGTCAGTGAAGAGGTCATTGCTCGGTCCAGGAGGATTGACTTAAGAGAGACAACCGTGGGGAAAGAAGGTAAAGAACCAGAAAAATGGGCTGAAATTTTAGAAAATATGTCTCCAGAGGACTTTGGCAAGTATAAAATGTAAAAGAGCTAACTTAGCAACACTGCAACTTAACTTAGATCAACTCCATAATTCCAATTCCACATTTTGCAACTTTTTGATTCTGTCTCTAAACTCTGCTGCTTTTTCAAATTCAAGATTATCAGCCGCTTTTTTCATCCGGGCTTTCAAATTTTTAATGAGTTTTGGTATCTCATCTGAAGGTATATATTCTTCTTCAGGTTCATTGACAATGGGTACAGTGTAATAATCTGCTTCATAGATTGAGGTTAGGATGCTGGATATAGATTTTTTTATACTTTCAGGGGTAATGTTATTCTTTTTGTTAAACTCAGCCTGAATTTTTCTCCTGCGGCTTGTTTCATGGATGGTAGCCTCTATAGACCGGGTAATGGTGTCGCTATACATTATTACCTCTCCGGCTATGTTTCTGGATGCCCTTCCGCACATCTGTATCAATGACCTTTCAGAGCGAAGGAATCCTTCTTTGTCAGCATCTAATATGGCAACCAGAGATACCTCGGGGATATCCAGTCCCTCTCTGAGCAGGTTTATCCCTATGAGGCAATCGAATTCGTTCATGCGTAAACTTCTGATTATTTTTACCCTTTCCAGAGTTTCAATATCCGAGTGAAGATACCTAACCCTTATTCCCAGCTCACTGTAGTATTCAGAAAGGTCCTCAGCCATCCTTTTGGTCAGGGTGGTAACCAGTACCCTTTCCTTGCGTTTACACCGTTTATTGATTTCATGCAGGAGATCATCGACTTGATCCCTGGCAGGCTTGACTGTGATTGCCGGATCCATTAGGCCTGTAGGGCGAATAATCTGTTCAACAATTTTGCCTTTGCTCTTTTTAAATTCATAATCTCCCGGGGTCGCGGAGACAAAAATAGCCTGGTTTATAAGCCCCTCAAATTCATGGAAATTAAGGGGCCGGTTATCAAGGGCTGATGGGAGACGAAATCCGTACTCTACCAGGGTTTCTTTTCTTGACCTGTCCCCACGATACATACCATGAAGCTGAGGGATTGTTACATGACTTTCGTCTACGAAAATAAG
Organism: Thermodesulfobacteriota bacterium; assembly: GCA_040757775.1. Taxonomy (NCBI): domain Bacteria; kingdom Pseudomonadati; phylum Thermodesulfobacteriota; species Thermodesulfobacteriota bacterium. The sequence continues at coordinate 38,999 of JBFLWQ010000010.1, read as the reverse complement.
AAAATTCTTGGGAAAATAATCCACTAGTGTAGGTGGTGGCTCTCCTGGTTTTCTGCCATTCATGTGTCTGGAATAGTTTTCTATACCTGTACAGTAACCTGCTTCCTCCAGCATTTCGATATCAAAATTGGTCCTCTCCTCTATCCTTTGAGCCTCTAAAAGTTTATTATGGGAATAAAAAAAACGAATCTGTCCCTTTAATTCTCCCTTGATGGCTTCAATAGCTTTTTTTAGCATATCTTTAGGGGTGACGTAATGACTTCCCGGATATATGGCAACCTTTTCCAGTTTTCTGATCCTTTTTCCCAGGAGGGGATCAATTTCGAAGATAGCCTCCACAAGGTCACCGAATAACTGAACCCTAATGGCCATATCCTCTTCATATGCAGGGAAGATCTCTATCACATCACCCTTGACACGGAATCTCCCTCTATGGAAGTCGAAGTCATTCCTTTCATATTGGATTTCCACGAGCTTTGATATAATCTTATCCCTGGAAATCTCATGCCCCTCTTCCAGTGACAATAACATTCCATAATACGCCTCTGGAGAGCCCAGACCATAGATGCAGGAGACGCTGGCTACGATTATAACATCATTTCTCTCAAGAAGAGAACGGGTAGCAGAGTGCCTCATTTTATCGATTTTCTCGTTTATAGAGGCATCCTTTTCTATATAAGTGTCCGATTGAGGTATGTACGCCTCCGGTTGATAGTAGTCATAATAGCTTACAAAGTATTCCACTGCATTTTCAGGGAAGAGCTCTTTGAATTCACTAAAGAGTTGTGCGGCAAGGGTTTTATTGTGAGCAATAACCAGAGTGGGTTTCTGAACTTTTTCGATTACATTGGCCATGGTAAATGTCTTACCTGATCCGGTGACCCCCAGTAAGACCTGGTACCTTTCTCCAGCAGCAATTCCATTGCTCAGTTTCTCGATAGCCTGGGGCTGGTCACCTCTGGGTATAAACTCTGTTGTAAGTTTGAATTTATTCATAGCTAATATGTTTGCTTGGCAGAAATTTTTCTATGAAATTTTTCTATTGCAAGATGTCTTCTTATCTGATATACAATTTACTTTTTCTCACTTTTATAATTTTTTGTCTATTGGTTTTTATATAAAAATGTGAATCACAGATAATAATAAACAGCGCAGCAACCAGACTACATGAAATCCAGGGGTGATAAGTGAGTTTGACCAGAGCAGCCATAACAAGTGTGGGAAGATTTCTTCCTAAACGCATAGTAACCAACAAAGACATGGAAGAGATGATAGATACGTCGGACGAATGGATCGTTCAGAGGACGGGTATTCGTTCAAGGCACTTCTTAGAACCGGGCTTGGGTAACTCCTACATGGCTAGCAGGGCTGCCAAAGATTGTTTAAAGAAGGTGGGAGTGCTCCCTTCGGAGATTGATGCAATCATTGTAGGTACAATCTCACCCGACATGTTCTTTCCATCGACAGCATGTCTGGTTCAGAAGATGATACGGGCAAACAATGCCTGGGGTTTTGATTTGTCTTCTGGATGTTCCGGTTTCGTCTTTGCCATGACAACGGGTGCCCAGTTTATAGAGTCCGGCCGCTACAAAAAGGTTCTGGTAGTAGGGAGCGATGTAAATACAACTTTCCTCAGTCCTGAGGACAGGAGTACCTATGTGCTTTTTGGGGATGGGGCGGGCGCTGTGCTCCTTGAACCATCAGTGGACCCTGCTCTTGGAATCATCGATTTTGAGAAACGCATTGACGGGGTGGGGGAACCTTATCTTCATGTAAAAAGTGGGGGGAGTAGAAGCCCTACAACCCTTGAAACCGTTAAAAATAACGAACATTTTGTGTATCAGGATGGCAAAACAGTCTTCAAATATGCTGTTAAGAACATGGCCGACATAGCAGTAGCAATGATGGAGCGAAATAATATTCAAAATAGTGATTTGGATCTTTTTGTTCCCCATCAAGCCAATTTGCGAATCATTGAGGCGTGTGCTAAGCGTATGGATCTGGGTATTGACAAAGTGATGGTCAACATAGACAGGTATGCTAATACAACATGTGGAACCATACCTTTGTGTTTCTGTGATGCTGTAGAGCAAGGGCGTTTAAAAAAAGGAGACAGAGTCATAGTTGCCTCTTTCGGTGCTGGATTTGCATGGGGGGGAGTCTACCTTAGGTGGGCTATGGACAACATCTTATCAAAGAAATAAGAGACATACCTTAAGAATACCAAATAGTCCACCCTGAAAAATGAAAGATCTTTTGATTTCTGACTACTGGAAAGTATTGACCATTTTTCTTGACTTTTCAGAACTTCTTTTGATAAAAAGATTAACCGTCCCCATAAGTTGCACAGATCATCTTAAAATCTTCAAACCTCTCGGCAGGTTGCGCAAGGTCTCATTACACAGGAGGTGAGGTATGACAACAAAAGTAACAGTTCCGGGTAAAAAGAATTTAAACTCAACATTAGAGGTAAGCAAAGCCATTAAGGCATATTATGGAAATATAAAGGAAGCCAAGAAAGAAGGAAAACCGATAGTCTGGTCTGTTGGATTTACCCCCAGAGAAATATTCCATGCGTTGGATGTACCAGTAGTTTTCATGGAGCATTTCATACTTTTCATGACGGCGAAACAGCTATCAGGAAAGTACATACAGGCTGCCGAACAAGAAGGAATATCAAGAGATGTCTGTGCCGGTCACAGGAGTTATTTAGGCTGTACTGTTATCGAAGAGATGGACCCGTATATTGAGAAACTTTTTGTCCCACCTGATCTTATAATAGCCAGTAATATTCCCTGCATGTCTGAGTCTAAGTCCTTCCTGTACGTGGCTGATCACTACGGTTGTCCATATTATTTTATAGATGCCCCTATAAACACATGGGGGAAGGATATCCCTGATTATGCCGTTGAATACTATAAGGACCAGCTACAGGGGGCGTTGGATTTTATGGAGGAGCATGGGTACAAGGTTGATATAGACAGGCTTAAGGAGTCCGTCCGCCTTTCCATGAGACTCATTGAGCTATGGAACAAAATAGAAGACTGCAGAAAGTCTGTGCCTACTCCCATAAGTGCAGTCGATGGGCTTACTGCTGCGTATCCACTGATACAGCTGGCTGGTACTGAACTCGGAGTTGAGTTATATGAAAAACTGCTTGCAGAGCTGAAGGAAAAGGTAAAAAGAAAAGAGGGTGTTATTGAAGAAGAAAAGTTGAGACTCATGTGCTTTGGAGTACCTCCTGTCTATAATCTGGGGCTTTTCAACTATGTTGAGAAATACGGCGCAGTAGTTGTGAAGAGCATGTTAGAATATATAGGAGGCGGGGTATATGCTTCTTCTAATATGGATCCGGAGAAACCCCTTGAGAGCCTTGCCTACAAGACCCTCGGTGACATATTCAATCCGCCATCCGGAAATATAGCGGATTTTATTAAAAGAACTATCAGTGATTTCAACATAGACGGAGTTTTCGGGCTGGTAAAGAGGACATGTGGGCTCTTGCCCGGATATATGAGACCGGTAAAAGATATTGTATACAAAGAATTTGGTGTGCCTACAACCATCTTTGATTTAGACGGCATAGATATAAGAGAATATGATGATATTTCTTCCAAGGCAAATCTCGATTCATTTGTTGAAGCCCTGCTGGCAAGCAAAGGGAGGTAATCAATAGAACAAATAAGGTAATCATATAAGAGAATTTTTCAGGACTTCCACTTCGGCCTCTTATTGACATCGAGGACTCCTTTTCTCAACCTGATAGACTGTGGCGTTACTTCAACCAATTCGTCTTCTCTGATGAACTCAATAGACTGTTCCAGAGTCAGTAGTCTTGGAGGGACTAACTGCAATGCTTCGTCAGAACCTGCTGCCCGCATGTTTGTGAGCGCTTTTTCCTTTGTAACATTCACGTCCAGATCATTGTCCCTTGAATTTTCGCCTATAATCATCCCTTCATAAACCGGTGTGTTTTCTTTAATAAAAATGGTTCCCCTTGGCTGAAGATGGACTAGCGCATATGTGGTTGACTTGCCATTTCTGTCAGACACAAGGGCACCGGTCTGTCTTTTCGACATGTGTCCATGCCATGACTCGTACCCGTCGAACAGGTGGTTGAGAAGCCCGGTACCTCTCGTGTCGGTGAGAAACTGTGACCTGAAGCCTATCAGACCTCTTGAGGGTATCCTGAACTCAAGCCTCACCCTTCCGCGTCCGTTGTTATGCATCTTCTGCATCTTTCCCTTTCTCAATCCAACCTGCTGCGTTACCACACCAATAAACTCTTCCGGCAAATCAATAACGAGCAGTTCAATGGGCTCATGCAATGCGCCGTTTACTTCCCTTGTTATTATCTCGGGCATTGATACTGAAAGCTCATAACCCTCACGCCTCATCATCTCTATGAGGATTGCAAGCTGTAGTTCTCCTCGTCCCATAACCTTAAATGAATCCGTATTCGTGAAATCGACCTTTATGGAAACATTGTATAGCAATTCCTTCTCCAGCCTTTCCCTTAAATTTCTGGAGGTAACATACCTTCCTTCCCTACCGGCAAAGGGAGAGGTATTCACTGAAAAGACCATTGAGATGGTCGGCTCGTCAACCTTGATCCGTGGAAGGGGTTTTGGGTTTTCAATCTCCGTAATCGTATCCCCGATATTGATGCCTTCAATCCCTGCCAGTACAACGATATCACCTACAGACACTTTCTTTGCCTCTTCACGTTCAAGTCCATGAAAGGTGTACATTGAGCTTATATTTCTTTTAACGGCATTTCCATCACCATTTATTACAGCCACGTTGTCCCCAATCCTTATTGACCCTGAAAACACCTTTCCTATGGCAAGCCTGCCCAGATAGTCATTGTAGTCTATGTTTGTAACCAGATATTGGAGTACGGCATTGTTGTCGCCTTCAGGCGCAGGGATAGTTCCGAGGATAAGCTCAAAGAGCGGCATTAAATTGCCTGATTTGTCACTGAGATTGCGTTTTGCAACCCCCTGTTTGGCATTAGTATAGACAATTGGAAACTCCAGTTGATCTTCTGTAGCATCGAGGTCGATGAACAGGTCATAGACTTCATTCAAAACCTCCTCTATCCTGGCATCAGACCTGTCTATTTTATTAATAACCAGGATTACCGGCAGATTCAGCTCAAGAGCCTTTTTCAGGACGAATCTTGTCTGAGGCAGCGTACCCTCGGAGGCATCAACTAACAGGAGAACACCATCCGCCATCTTCATTGTTCTTTCCACTTCACCGCCGAAATCGGCATGCCCCGGGGTGTCAATAATATTTATCTTTATACCGTTGTATGTAACCGCGGTATTCTTTGCCATAATGGTAATTCCCTTTTCCCGCTCCAGGTCAATACTGTCCATGACCCTTTCCTGCACCTTTTCATTGGCACGAAAAATACCGGCCTGATGAAGCATGCCATCCACAAGGGTCGTTTTGCCATGATCAACATGGGCAATAATGGCGATATTCCTTAAATTCTCTCGTTTCATAAAACATCTCTCCCTGCCAGACAGTCTGACAGCTCCCTTCTTCTTGTTTCCAGCTTGTCCTGAGTCCTTTCCCATTTCAGAAGTAACTCATCCTGCTCTTCCCTGACTGCTTTGTATTCTTTAAGAAGCAGAACACCCCTGTCGTTATCATTAAAGATGTTCGGTTCTTCAAGCAGTCTTTCCAGATCTTCCTGCCTTGCTTCAAGCTCAGCAATTCGTTCTTCCAAACGACCCACTTCGGTCATGATCGGTTTCAGCGTACCGTATATCAGTTGCCGTTTTTCTGCTTTCCCCCTTTTTTCTTTTTTTCGATCCTGCCCCTTTTTGACCGATGCCTTCTTCCCCCTTCTTCTTTCACATAATGTCCCCTGGTCATAACCGTTAGCAGGTTCCTCCTCTGCCATGGCAATATGGAAATAATATTCGTCCAGATTTCCCGGGTACTCTACGATTCCGCCTCCTCTTATATCCCATATCTTTGTTGCCAGCCTGTTGACAAATGACTGGTTATGCGATACAAAAAGCAGGGTTCCGTTGTATTCAGAAAGCGCATCGATCAATGCCTCTGAAGATGAAATGTCAAGATGGTTGGTTGGTTCATCCATCACCATAAGATTTCCGGGCTTGATAAGAAGCTTTGCAAGTGAGACACGGGCCCTTTCTCCCCCAGATAGAACACCTATAGTCTTGTCCACGTCCTGCCCTGAGAACAGGAATGCCCCACAGACCCCTCTTACGAAACCGATACTCTCATCCGGAGAAACCTGGTACACCTCTTCAATCACTGTCTTTTGATGGTCAAGCATGTCTGAGTGATGCTGTGCAAAATAGCTCATACTGACCTTGTGCCCCAACGATATCTCTCCCTTATCCGGTTCTATTTCACCGGCAACCATCCTGAGCAAGGTTGTCTTACCATATCCGTTTGGCCCGATAATGGCTGTCCTTTCCCCCCTTAACACGCTCAAGTTAATGTCTTTATACAAAGGCCTTTCATCAAACCCTTTTGACATACCTTTGATGGACACGACAACCATTCCACTTCGAGGAGCGGCAGGGAAGGAAAAATGGGGTGCCTTTTCTCTGCGGTGGGTTTTAACCAGTTCCATTTTGTTGAGCAATTTAATCTTGCTCTGTGCCTGTCTGGCTTTACTGGCCTTGGCACGAAATCTTTCAATAAATTTCTCCGCCTCTTTAACTCTTTGCTCCTGCTTTCTGGCATTTGCCTCAAGGGTTCTGTGCTCTTCCTCACGGGCTTTCAGGTAGAAATCGTAATTGCCGCTGTAAGATTTCATCCCTTCCTGACCAAAGCTGATAATTCGATTGATCTGCCGGTTTATGAAATCCCTGTCATGGGACACAAGAATCATAGCACCACTGTAGTCCTTCAGAAACTGTTCAAGCCAATGCACGGACGGGATGTCAAGGTGGTTAGTAGGCTCATCCAGGAGGAGCAAGTCGGGTCTCTGGTATAGAAGACTGGCCAGTGCCGCTCTCATTTTCCATCCACTGCTTAGAGAAGAAACAAGTCTGTCAAAATCAGAAGTCACAAACCCAAGCCCCAACAGTATCTTTTCCGCCGCATGACGCGGGTATTCCAGGTCGAGCCGGTTGATCTCCTGATGTATCTCTCCCAGTTTTTCGGCGATGCTCGTTTGATCCCGTTTACGAGATGCTTCTTCAAGAGATGCCTCTGCCTTTCTAAGCTCATTTTCCATGTCTACCCGCCCGGGAACGGAATCAATAACAGATTGCAAGATAGGTCCTGACAGGGTTTCCTGTATGCTCTGGGGCAGGTAGCCTACCCGGGTGTCTTTTGTTACGATGACTTCTCCACTGTCAGGGGAAACCTCCCCCATGATAAGCCGGAGCAGAGTGGTTTTCCCGGATCCGTTTGGACCTACCAGGCCTATCCGGTCTCTCGGTTCTACCTGTAACCCTATTTCACTAAAAATCTGCCTCCCGGCAAATGAAAGTGAGGCTTTTACGACTGTCAGAAGACTCATTTTGACGAATAGCTCCGAATAAAAAGCATCTTATTTTTGTTTGCTAAAGCTGTCAGTCTATATCTCATGAATCATTGTTTTTTTCAAGGAGTAATTCTGGTTATGCCATGAACCATTTAAAGCATTTAAGAAGATTTATCTTCAAAAATATTTGTTTCTTTGGTTAAAATATAGTATTGTTAAGCATAAATCAAAGGTGTAAACTGATTCACCATAATAATTGTTGGTCCGATGATTGACAAAACGATAACGATGATGATATTGTAATACCTAAATATCATCGATAAGGAGGTCATCATGAATACCGTTACAGTTTCTCCTAAATACCAAGTTGTCATTCCAAAGAATATAAGAGATTCTCTGCAACTTCGCCCCGGTCAGAAAATGAAAGTTATAGAATATAATGGGCGAATAGAGCTAATACCCGACCGAGAAATATCCGACTTAAGAGGTTTCCTCAAAGGAATTAATACGGACTTCATACGTGAGGGTGACAGGTTATGAATATCGTCGATTCTTCGGGATGGCTAGAATATTTTTCAGGAGGACCCAATTCGGACAACTTCTCAACCCCTCTTCAAGATTCGTCATCGTTAATTGTACCTGTCATTACCATATATGAAGTGTTCAAAGTGGTGTTACGCGAATCAAGTGAAAATGAGGCTCTTCAAGTCGTAGCTGCGATGCAAAAAGGTACGATTATAGACCTTACCACAAGTATTGCAATGAATGCTTCGAAGTTGAGCATACAGTATAGGCTGCCTATGGCTGACAGTATCATTCTGTCTACGGCTCAATCTTACGGATGTTTGATTTGGACACAAGATTCAGATTTTGAAAATTTACCGGATGTAAAGTTTTTTCCAAAATAAAATGCAGTTTTTTTCAAGGTTTGATAAGCAGGGACAAACTCAAAAGCGTTACAGGCGATGGGTAAGTGATGCTATACCCCGGGGTGAATGGAATCTGATACGACAGGCAGTTCAGAGGGGGCATCTAACACGTAGCTCTGGATAAATCGAAGAGGTTAATAAAAAGACTGGGAACAAATTGGGGAAAAACCCCGTGCTTCTGCACGGGGTATCCAGGGTTAGTTTTTCATGAATATATGGCAATTCTCAAATATTCATCTTTTTAATTCCCTGTTCTGAGATAATATCCCTATTTTGTTGAAGGTTCCGACTTCCAATCAGTAACAGGTATGAACCTCTGATTTGGAGGATCCGTTTTCACAAGTTTAACCATAGTCATTCCATAATGCATTGTTGGGGTATAAGTTATGGGACTAGACAGACCCTTTGTATCAAAATTTCTCATGGTTTCTAAAGCGTCTACCAGTTTTTCTCTGTCCAAATCTTTTCCAGCCTTCGTCATTCCTTCAAAAAGAACTTCAGCGAGAACCCATCCATACAGATAACTCCTGTTCGGATAAGACGCTTTGGCATTAGGGTTATATTTCATGCTTATATTTCTAGCCCTCTTCATGCCAGGGTAATCCTCATGCCAGGAGCTATAAGAAGTGGCACCAATAAAACTCTTTGTCGCCTCTCCGGCTATCCTCATAATATCCTCTGTGCATGCAGCACTTGATCCAAATGTTGGAACAACAAAACCAAACCTCTTCATGTCTTTCAATGTGGCAGATACACCTGGTGCAACATGATGTATAAAGAGATGCGTTGCCCGAGCTCTCTGCATCGTAAGGACCTGGGAGGTGACATCTATAACAGCCATCGGAATGACCTCGTAATCAATGTCCGTTATCCCAAACACGTCAGCCCATTTTTTAACCAGTTCCTTCATTCTCATGCCTGATTCAACATCAAATGTGAGAAAGGCTAACTTCAAGTTTTTGGGCTTTAACGTATTTACAATATAATCAAATATAACACCTACTTCAGTATCATAGAAACCATTCACCGGCAAAACGTACCTCTTATAGGGAACCTTCAGTGAGTCGTCTGGCGTCCACGGCAGTGTAGGAATTTGGTTTTTTTGAATATCCTTAAATAATACTCTGCTTCCACCCACGCTCACTGGCCCCATGATAGCAAAAACACTGTCTTTAAAAACCAGTTTCTTAAATGCTGAAATATGTAATGGTATAGAATAACGATTATCCTCGATTATTAAACTAATCTTTCTTCCGTGTATCCCCCCCCTATCATTTATATCGGAAACAAGATTTCTATAGGCAAGTGCCATCAGAACTCCGACATTAGAAGTAGGACCTGTCATATCTACCATTACCCCAATTTTTGCCAGGTCATTCGTTACCCCATCCTTTATTCCAGCGTATGAAGGTGCACTTAACAAGAAGATTAGAGTTGAAACAGAAAGACACATGGTTATCAGCAACTTTTTTTTCATTATACTCTCCTTTCGTTGTATGGGGTTAAAACGGCTTGAATATTGTAACCTCTTTTTTTCATCATCACCTCCTTTTCTCTAAATTACTTCCTTGAATTAGAAATAGCCTGCCAGACCATCTCAAACAACTTATTAACATCGTTAGTCAGGCTTTCTTTTTCTCCCCGGGAAAACCACATACTAAAGCGTCTAATAAGAATACCATTGATGATGTCGAGTAACATGCTTGGGTGAACGTCCGGATTGAAAACTCCACTCTTCTGGCCATCTTTAAGAACATCTGATAGTACTTTATAGTACTTTTCCTGTTTAAAACTTTCATCTCTTACCCAACTATTAAGTGGAATGTTCAAAAACATAATCCGTGCCTCATCTATTTTTCGCTCACAGAATTCCAGACATAACCAGAATATCTTTCTCAATTTCTCCTTTGGTTCCTCAATACCATTAAGGTGATCGATCATACGCCCGGTCAGTTCCTTGAGCCATTTATCAGCAAAAAACAACACTAGTTTTTCCTTGTTCCCGTAATATTTATATATGTAACTGAGACTGACTCTTGCCTTCTTGGCAACAGTACGGATGGATGCTTCATGGAAATTATTCTTAGCAAAAACATCCAGGACAGCCGCTTCAATTCTATCTTGTATCTCAGGACTTAACTCGTCAAGGGAATAATTCATTTACTATCTCTTTTGCCCGGAATTTGCATATCAAAAAGATATGTTTCTGTTAAGAGTCAGGTTTTAGGAATAAGTAAGGTTTTAATACCAACCATATTGGAATAACATTGTTACCAATATATCCAGATAGATATTTATTGAAGGCATCCGTTATTTATAACATATTGAAAATAATAGATTATTTTTCTAAGCAAGTCAACCGTATAACCATTAAAGAAACATTGTTACTATAGTTAACTATTTGTATTTATAAGATTATTTTCTATTTATATTATAGAAAGATGCTCAATATGAAATGTTATTACTCTAGCGTACTGTAATTTACATGTCAAGAAAAAAAATGCGGCTTCTTCGTGAAAAATTAAGTAGCGAATTAAATTAGGTAGTTTGCCCTTCCCTTTGCATTTCAATTCCTGTAAAATAAACAAATGTCTTCATATGATGTTATTCTCGTACTTCCCTATCCATTTTCGGATCACCCCTCTTTTCCTGAAGGGATTCTAAAAAAAGCCCTGGAGATTGAAGGCTTTCGGGTAGGGATTATTGAAACTCCATGCTGGCAGAAAAGCCAATCCTTTTCTTTACTTGGCAGACCCAGTCTCTTTTTTGGCATTATTCCGGGACCTGTTGACTCCATAGTATTAAACTATACCTCGTCCCGAAAGAGGCGAAGAGAAGACCTCTATCAGATAAGTGGGCAGGCATATTTTGAGGGTACACCACCTTCCATCAGCAACAAGATCAGACCGGATCGTACCACTATAGTCTTTGCCAACCGTATCAGAGAGATATTCAAAGATGTCCCCATTATAATCGGGGGTCTTGAAGCCTCACTCCGTCTTTTCTCCCATTATGATTTTCAGCAGGACAAGATCAGGCGTTCCGTACTGGTCGATTCAAGAGCTGACGCAGCGGTCATAGGTATAGGCGAGAAGCAGCTCGTTTCAATCGCCCATTTCCTTGCAAAAGGCGGGTCTTTGGAAAAGCTCAATATGCCCGGAATTGCCATGATGGCCAGTCAGTTACCGGCAGAGAAGGGTTTTGTAGAATTGCCTTCCTTTGAATCAGTGCAATCTGACAGGTCTGCACTGATAGGAATGCAACTCGCACTGGAAAGGGCTATATCCGAAGGAAATGGGGTAGCTCAGAAACACGGAGACCGCTATGTGGTAGCACATAGATCTGAGGAGTATTATCCCTCGGATATTGATCGGATCTACGGGCAAACGTACACCCGCAACCATCTGAGAGGCTCCAGCCTTACACCTGCGCTTCAAATGAATATCTTTTCTATAACCTCCCATCGCGGCTGCTGCGGAGGGTGTTCCTTCTGTTCCATAGCCCCTCACCAGGGAAGAAAAATTGTTTCCCGATCCCAGGAATCTATTGTGGATGAAGTAGTCCAGCTAACCCACCATCCTCTATGGCAGGGATACATTTCAGATATCGGTGGTGCCTCTGCTGAGATGTACGGAGTAACGTGTCAAAGACATTCATGCAAGAAGCCGTCATGCCTCTATCCGGTATCCTGTAAATTCTTTTCTCCGGCAAAGTCATACATAGAACTATTAAGGACGTGCAGACAGGTAGATGGGGTCAAGAAAATATTTCTGGGTTCTGGCATACGCCATGATGTTATGGTGAGATATCCCGAGGTGCTGGAGGAGATTATGCTCCATTATGCCGGCAAATCCCTGCGTATAGCCCCTGAGCACACTGAAGATGCGGTTTTGCAACTGATGAGGAAACCACCTTTTAGTATCCTGGAAGAGTTCGTGAATCTGTTTCGCTCAATCAATAAAAGACTAAAACGTAGGATTGAACTTGCATCTTATATCATTATTGGACATCCTGGAGAGAGTTTCCGTGATGTCCTGGAGATGAAAAGAAAATTGAGGGCACTGAGCTTAAGGCATAATGATGTGCAGATATTTACCCCGAGTCCTGGAACACTTTCAACAGCTATGTACTACACTGGCATTAACGCTTCCATGAGACCCATTGAAACTGAGAAAAAGATAAAAGAACTATGTCGCCGCAAAGATATGATAAACAAAATATAACTTGAATTTTGATGACACAACACAGTGGTGCCTTTTTAATTGACAGATAAGCGAAAGTTTGTATAATTACAAGGTAAATTATGAAATATCTTGAAGTAACCGTGAAGTAAATGGTAGAACTTTGAAAAACCAAAGAGACAACATTATCAGTCAGAGGAGGTAGATTATGAAGAGGTTAGCTCTATTTAGTATGGTACTGCTCTTAATGGGAGGCATAGCATACGCAAAGGATTATGAAGTAAAGAAAACAGCAGGGGAGTATGATGTAGAGATAAAGATAGATAAAAGCCAACCTGTTGTGGGCAATAACAATATCGAGATCGGAATTAAAGATGCATCTGGGAAATATGTTACTGACGCAAAGGTAAGAGTTGAATACTCCATGCCGGCAATGCCGGGTATGCCTGCGATGAACTACAAGACAGATACAGTGCTTAAAGGTTATAAGTACAGGGCGACAATCAATCTTTCAATGTCAGGGTCATGGAACACCTCTGTTATGATAACTCGTGGAGGGAAGATAACAAAGGTAAAATTCAATGTGGATGCACGGTAAAAGAAAAAAGTACAGAGATTCAAAAATCCAAGCATTCAAACCCCTGATCTCCCGAATCCTCGTATACTTTACTGTTTACTGTCTACTGACTCCTGCCGCAAATGCCATCGCTGTGGATCTAAAACTCCAGGACATGATAGATGAAGCCCTGAAAAACAACCATGAGATACTCGCATCCGAATCAAGGGTAGCAGTCTCAAAGTACAGGATACCACAGGCAAAGAGTCTTCCTGATCCCATGTTTATGTTCGGCTATCAAAATGAGGGATACGAAAGATACACCTACGGTGATATGCTGGGCGCGCAATGGATGTTTTCTGCCTCCCAAAACTTCCCCTTTCCTGGCAAACTGTCAGTAAAGGAAGAAATGGCTGTAAGGGATTCTGAAACCCTTGCAGCATCGTATGAATCTACCAGGCTAAAAACCATACTAAGGGTTAAAGATATCTACTATAACCTCTTCCTTGCCCACAAGAGCCTCGACCTCATAAGGAGCAAAGCCGCACTTTTTTCACGCATAGAAGATGCCTCACTGGCACGGTATTCAGCAGGCATGGCACTCCAGCAGGAGGTGCTGATGGCACAGACGGAAAAATATATGCTCCTCGAAAAAGAAGAGATGCTCAAACAGAAGGTTCAATCCCTGGAGGCAATGCTTAACACAACTGTCGGGAGGAATGTTAACTCTCCCCTTGGCAGACCAATTGAGCCTGTTTATACTCCATATCCCCACATCATGGATGAACAGATTAAAACAGCCTATGAAAATTCTCCCGAAATAAAATTCAGAGAAAAGATGATCGCCAGTGCTGAGGCAAAGGTTCAGATGGCAAAAAAGGAATACTATCCTGATTTTACCCTTGGTGCCAATCTCTATAAGAGAAGGGGAGAGCTTGATGATATGTGGAGCCTTACAACCACAATCAACATTCCCATCTTCTACAGGACAAAGCAGAGGATGGCTGTGCTTGAGGCAACATCCGCCCTCTCAGAAGCAAGGCATGAAATTGAGGCAACTAAACTTATGCTTGCCTCAGGCATAAGGGAAAATTACTCAATGCTCACCACGACAGAGAGACTAATGGAATTATATAAGAATGGTTTGATTCCCAAAACATACCAGGACTTTGAACAGGCTATTGCCGGATATACAACGGGAAAGATCGAGGCCATAACTGTTATCTCGAGGTTAAAATCCTTCATTGACTACGAACTGTTATACTGGGAACAGTTTGTGGAAAGGGAAAAGGCAATAGCGAGGCTTGAGGCTTTAACAGGAGTCAGAAATCAGTAAACAGGGGAAAAAGAGATCATGAAAAAGATGAAGCGAAAGAATCTTGTAATCATTGCAGGCTTGATCTTGACGACAGGAGTCTTGTTTTATCTTTCCCGAGCGGGTCTCGTTTCTAAAATCTTAAAATCCGGAACTTCAGAACCTGTAAAAACAGGGACTCTAACAGAGCATCAGGGACATACAGGCGGAGGCATACAGTCTCAGGCTGGGTCGGATAAAACACAGGGACAAACGGCAGAGGAAGTTCCAACCGTTGAGATACCCCTCGAAAAACAACAATTGATAGGTGTTAAGACATTGGAGGTAGCCATAAAACCGTTGCAAAAAATTATCAGGACGGTAGGGCGCATTGAATATGATGAAACCAAACTCGCCACTGTCAACACAAAAATCGAGGGATGGATCGAGAAGCTCTATGTGGACTACACAGGCAAGTATGTCAAAAAAGGAGAGCCACTGGTAGAGATTTACAGCCCTGAGCTCTTTGCCACTCAACAGGAATTCATAAGCTTATTAAAGTGGGGGGCGAGACCAGAGATCGGAAATCAGAAATCAGAAACGGGAAAGATGCTCTCAAGAGATGCTGAGGCAATAGTTGAGGCTGCAAAAGAAAGGTTAAGACTCTGGGACATAACGGATAGGCAGATAAAAAAGATAGAGGAGACGGGGAAGCCGATAAGGACGATGACTATCTACAGTCCGGTAAGCGGTTATGTGGTGCAAAAAATGGCCATACAGGGAATGCGTGTGATGCCCGGAGAAAAACTCTTCGATGTTGCCGATTTATCTTCTGTCTGGATCATCTCCGATATCTATGAATATGAGTTGTCGCTTGTAAAAGCGGGACAGACAGCTGTTATCAGTCTCAGCTATTTACCCGGCAGAGAATTTTCCGCGCTCATTGATTATGTCTATCCCAGCCTCGCAGGGGAAACAAGAACAGCAAAGGTAAGATTTACCATCCCCAACCCCGGCGGACAGATGAAACCTCAGATGTTCACCAATGTGGAAATAAAGGTCAAACTCGGTAAAAGGCTTGTCATTCCAGAGGATGCTGTAATTGATACAGGGATAAGACAGATAGTCTATGTTGACAGAGGGGAAGGATATTTCGAGCCGAGGGAAGTTACCCTGGGCCTTAAAGCCGATGGGATGGTGGAGGTTATAAGAGGTCTCAAGATCAAAGAAAAAGTGGCGTCATCAGCTAACTTCCTTATTGATTCAGAGGCAAAACTTAAGGGTGTCATCAGATAATGATTGCAAAGATAATTGAATATAGTGCCCGGAATAAGTTTGTCATCTTTCTGATGGTGTTCATCTCCCTCGCCTGGGGTTACTGGGCGTTGAAGAATACGCCGTTGGACGCCATCCCGGACCTGAGCGACACCCAGGTCATCATCTACACGGAATGGGCAGGTCGGAGTCCCGACCTTGTGGAAGACCAGATCACCTATCCCATTTCCTCCACCCTCCTTGCCGCCCCTCAGGTGCAGGCAGTCAGAGGGTTTTCCTATCTTGGCAGCTCATTCATCTATGTTATTTTCAAGGAGGGGACGAATATCTACTGGGCGAGAAGCCGGGTGCTGGAGTATCTCCAGGCTGTCAAAAACAAGATCCCTGCCGATGTAAACCCCATCCTGGGGCCCGATGCAACGAGCCTGGGATGGGGGTTTTCATACGCCGTGGTTGATGAAACAGGTCGGCATGATCTTTCGGAGCTTCGCTCTGTTCAGGACTACAACATAAAACTCGCCATTGAAAGCGTCCCCGGTGTTTCTCAAACAGCCAGCATCGGCGGATTCGTCAAGCAATACCAGGTCACCATCGATCCAAACCGGCTTCTTGCCTACAATATCCCGATTACAAAAGTGATGGAGGCGATCCGAAAGAGCAACCGGGACGTGGAAGGCAGGGTTCTGGAGATGTCGGGTGTGGAATACATGGTAAGAGGCAGGGGATACATAAAAAACCTCAGGGATCTGGAAGATGTCTCTCTGGGAACGAACAGTGCGGGAACCCCCATTTATTTGAAAGATGTGGCCCATGTTCAGTTCGGACCGGAAATCAGGAGAGGCATGGCAGAACTGGACGGTAAGGGAGAAGTCTCGGGTGGTATTGTCGTCGTGCGCTTCGGTGAGAATGTCCTTTCTGTTATTGAGCGGGTAAAAGAGAAGATCAACAAAGACATTGCCCCAAGCCTTCCCGAAGGGGTGAAGATAGTCACTACGTATGACAGGTCAGACCTGATCAATCGTTCCATCGATACCTTGAAAGATGAGATCATCAAGCTGGCGGTGGCGGTCGGTGTTGTCTGCATTATTTTTCTATTCCATCTGCCCAGTGCCCTGGTTGTAATTCTCACATTACCCGTTGCGATCATTATGTCGTTTATATGCATGTACTATCTTGGAGTCACGTCAAATATCATGAGTTTGAGCGGTATTGCTATCGCCATTGGAGCCATGGTCGATGCCTCCATCATCATGGTAGAAAACGCCCACAAGAAGCTGGAAGAATGGGAAGCACAAGGAAGACCGGGAAACAGGACAGAAGTGATTATCGATGCAGCCAGGGAAGTCGGACCTTCTCTCTTTTTTTCCCTTCTGGTG
Organism: Thermodesulfobacteriota bacterium; assembly: GCA_040757775.1. Taxonomy (NCBI): domain Bacteria; kingdom Pseudomonadati; phylum Thermodesulfobacteriota; species Thermodesulfobacteriota bacterium. The sequence continues at coordinate 21,905 of JBFLWQ010000010.1, read as the reverse complement.
ATCACCGTGGGATTCCTTCCCGTATTCACATTGCAGGCACAGGCGGGCAGATTGTTCAAACCGCTGGCATACACGAAAACGTTTGCCATGCTTTTTTCATCATTCCTTGCCATTACCCTGACGCCGGTATTGATGACTCTCTTTATAAAGGGGAAGATAAGACCAGAAGAAAAAAATCCTATTAGTATCATTCTTCATAAGCTCTATGAACCTGTTGCTGTATTTGTCCTCAGATTTAGAAAGACGGTTATTATCGCTGCCGCCATTATTCTGATACTGACCGTTTATCCCTTTACGAAGCTGGGGTCGGAATTTATGCCCCCCCTTTACGAAGGGACCCTTTTTTACATGCCGGTGACCATGCCCGGGGCATCTATTTCCGAAGTCTCCAAACTATTGCAGATACAGGATAAAATCCTGAAAAAAATCCCGGAGGTTGCCCAGGTTTTCGGAAAGGCTGGCAGGGCGGAAACCGCGACAGATCCCGCCCCCCTTGAGATGTTCGAGACGGTGATCAACCTGAAACCGGAATCCGGGTGGCGCGAAGGAATGACAGTGGAAAAACTCAAGGACGAGATGAACGATGCGCTTACGATACCGGGTATCGCAAATTCCTTTACCATGCCGATCAAGGCCCGCATTGACATGCTTGCCACGGGGATCAGGACTCCTGTGGGGATCAAGATTTTAGGGCAGAACCTCGAAGAAATAGAAAAGATAGGACTTGCCATAGAGCATCATATCAAGGATATTCCGGGAACCCGTAGTGTTTACGCGGAGAGGGTCACGACTGGCTACTTTCTGGATATCGTTATTAAGAAGAACGAGGCAGCGCGATATGGTTTGACGGTAGATGATATCGGGGAAGTGATCCAGGTCGCCATCGGGGGTATGAACCTGACCACCACTGTCGAGGGGCGGGAGCGCTATCCCGTCAATATTCGGTATTCAAGGGAATTACGAAATGACGTGGAAAAGCTCAGGCGTGTACTCGTGCCGGTAATGATGGCAAACCGCCCGGTTGCCCAATCGGCTGCGGGTATGTCCGGCTCACCAGGTCCTCTCCAAATACCCCTGGGGGAGCTTGCAGACATCAGGATTGTCAAAGGCCCTACAGCCATAAAGAGTGAGGAAGGACTCTTGACCTCCTATGTCTATGTAGATTACTCAGGCAGGGATGTGGGTGGTTATGTTGATGAGGCCAAAAAGAAGGTAGCCTCTCTGAAGATCCCCGAAGGCTACCGTCTTTCCTGGAGCGGCGAATATGAATACCTGATTAAGACGCATGAGAGATTGAAACTGGTCATCCCTCTTACGCTCTTCATCATTTTTATCCTGATCTACTTCAATACAAAATCAGTCACGAAAACGGCGATTGTCCTCCTCGCTGTTCCCTTTTCACTGGTCGGTTCATTCTGGCTTCTCTATCTTCTCAATTACAACATGAGTATTGCCGTATGGGTGGGCATCATCGCTCTTGCCGGACTGGATGCGGAAACGGGCGTGGTGATGCTCCTGTATCTTGACCTTGCCTATGAGAAATGGAAAAAGGGGGGGAGAATGAACAACGTGTTTGACCTGAAAGAAGCCATTATGTACGGCGCCGTGAAAAGAATTCGTCCCAAGATTATGACGGTAAGCGTCATTCTTGCGGGCCTTATCCCAATCATGTTCAGCCAAGGCACCGGTGCCGATGTGATGAAACGTATTGCAGCTCCGATGGTAGGTGGAGTTACTACTTCTACAATTCTGGAACTGGCTATTTACCCAGCCATTTACATGATATGGAAAGGGAGAGAGTTCAAAAAGATCAGACCTTAACTTCTTTCGCGGTAAATGCCTCATCTACCATAAGGTTCTCGAATCGGAAGGTACTGTAGCTTGCCAGAATCTTTGCAGGTTCGTAGTCAAGGGTTTCCACGCCTCTGTAATAGGTCTTCTTTTCTGCCTGGTCATTTACTATCTTGTGATCCTCTACAACAATACTTCCACTCTTTATCAGATAGTCACAGTCTCTGAAACTAGCCACCAGTTTATCTGGTTTTGTGTCTTCGTTAATATCATAGATGGCTATATCTGCTTCTGCTCCTACCCCCAGATGCCCTTTATTTTTTAAGCCAAGGATAACTGCAGGATTATGCCTTGTAATACTTGCAATATCTAGAAGGGAGTACTCGAAATCTGGAAGCTCTTTAGCGAACAGATTGGCTCTATTCTCTGCCTTCATCAACCATGAAAATATCTTAGGGTACGCCTCAAATGAGGCATTGGCAGGGCTGTCTGTTGAAAAAGATATATGACCGGAGGGCTGGCTAAGGGCAAGTTTAAAGGCAAAAAATGGGGTTTCGCTCTCAGAGGCATTCCCTTGCGAGAACACAATATCCTCTGAAAGTCCCATATCTACCCTGCCGAAAACCTCGCCAACGGTCTGTTTAGGATTTGATATCCTTAGGTTTTGCCCAAAATCGAATAATCCTAAATCTGCGGTTGCCCCTGCATTAAGGTAGCTCAAGACCTTCTGGTAGGCTTCTTCATTGCCTATGACTGATCCAACATGGGAGAAGTGGAAGCCTGCGGGATTTTCAATCTCTTCACCAAAGAGTTCAGGGGAACTATGCATGATTATCCTTGGAATGATTTCCCTGTTTATACTTGAAAAGAAACTTAGGGCTTTCTTCGCCGTTACATTTCTCAAGATATGCGTTCTCTGAGCATATCTCACGAAGGGTTCATATATCTTTAACCCGATAGCCTTGGTTCCTGCAATGATAATGGGTATAATCTTCTCAACCTCTTCCAGATGTTTGACGGACTTGATCCTGGCTTCAACATCCCTGAGATTCAATACCAAAAAGGCAGAGGTGTCTAATATAGGTATTGAGGACAGTTCATGATGAACGTATCTGGCAGTAACCTGAGTCATGAAAGGTTCGTTTACGTGGGTGTATCCCATCTTGGCGTATATATGGCCAATCTCTCTGGGTGAATAAAAGCGGCCCGTTCCTCTTATGAGGTTTAAACCATAGGTAGCTATATGACTGTGAATATCGATGCCACCTGCCATAATGGTTTTCCCGGAGGCATTGATAGTCCTGTCGGCACTGGAGAATCTGTCTACTATTATGCCATCCTCTATGAAGATGTCTCTCTCTTTTCCATCCAGGTTGTTTCTGGGGTCGTATAGCCTTCCGCCTTCTATCTTTATCTTCATTGGAATTCCTTTATTACAAACGCTGATATATATCTCCCAATATGCGTTCGTCCGATGGATATTCACTCTCCATGACCTTTTTCAATTTGAGAGGCAGACCATCCATTCTGTAAGCAATCCCCCCTGCCTCTATACCCGTAACGGCTGTTGGGAAAACCACCTGGCACTTGCTGGTTGTCCTTGTCCAGAAAGGATCAATAAGAACCACAGGTATTTCTTTCAAGAAATCGGACTTTTCAGAAGGAAGAGACCAAAATGGATCGTCTCCAACTATTAAGGCAGCGTCTATCTCGTGAATGTTTTCCAACAAGGAGTATTTACTACTGTTGGCATCGTAATTACCGGAAAAATCTACTGGCATTGGGCTTTTCAACTCCCTGATAAGAAGCTGTATCACCCCGCTTGTATTGAAATCATCATACAGAGGAAGAATCACAAATCTGGTTTTACTGTTTAACTCCTTAACCAGTGCCATAAGATTCTCGACGTTTCTCTTCGCACTATCCTTGCCTGACAATCCCAAACCGAAGAATATCGTACCATAAGATACTTTGGTCATATACTTGACCATGTTTTCTATGCTAACAATATCCCCTTTATAGTCTTCAACGCTTTCCCCCCTAAGCAATTTCATCATCGTTTCCATTGCCAGAAAATCAGTGCCCCGTTCCACTTGAAGAAATTGGCGGGACAGCTTTCCCATCTCGTTCTCAGCAACATCCACAGTAAAAACCACCCTGTCCTGACTCCCTCTTTCCTTGCATCTTCCCCTTGGATATACCGAATATCGGGCAAGGTGCCTTGGAGTGGAATGTATAGGGTTACACCCCCAATAGATTATAAGATCAGCATTGTTCCTTATCTCCTCCAGAGGTGCTACGTAAAAGTTTGAATTACCCATTGCTGCATAATATGAACTCAAGAGGGCTGCCCCCCTTGGTTCAAACAATCCCTTTAACCTTCTTGCAATATTTAGTGCGATTTTTTGGGCGTTATACCCTGAGTTTGTCAGCCCATAAATCAGGGGCTTTTTTGAACCCTGTAATATATCCACTGCCCTGGAAATGGCTGTCTCATAATCAGTCTCTATCAGGGTTTTCCCCCTGATCATCGGCTTTTCTACCCGTCCCCTTCTTACATTTGAAGTGAATTTCTTGGTAAAAAGAAACTTGTTTATGCCCCATTCACATACATTTCTTATACTCTTTACCCTGTTCTCCTCAACGACTACATCTATGTCATCACACAGGCAGCCACAGGATGGGCATACTACGGATTCATACAGTATTTCCGACAAATTTTACCTCCATTTGTTTTAGACCTTTGCGCAAACTGCCGAAAGCTTTGAAGAAGTCCTCTGAGAGCGAATTCATAGAAATACCAAAATCAAACAAGGCTAATAGCCTTTGTGGGGCATAGCTCCGCACATGCCCTGCAAATATGGGAAGAGGGGTTCGCCCGTCTGCAGGATTGGGGGTCAACCAGCTTAATCTTTCCATCATCTATTCGTAACACCACATTGTCTGAATACCCGGGACCTCTCCCTGACTCTACCTCTTTGCTCTTTTCCATATTTACTTCACATACAGTAACGCATATACCGCATCCATTGCACTTTTCCTGGTCAATTATAAGTCCTGTAATCTCTTTTTCAACCTCAGGACCCAAAAGCCTGTTCAGTTCGGTCAGGGACCCTGAGTACTCATGTTCTAGCAGGAAAGGGCAATCCTCCGGTCTAACATCTCTGGAAATAAGGCGATTAGCAAACCCCATACATGAAAAACCGCACTTCTCACAATCGGTCTTCGGCAGATATTGATACAGTTGGTACATGGATAACTTTGCCATAAAATCACCTTATTTACTTCTGGTCATTAACAGTCATCATACAGGCGATCACTGCCCCAATGATTGTGGTCTTTCCACCGCCGGTAACGATATTTGTCAAAAGGTCTTTTTCTCTTAAGATTTCAAAACAATAAACAGAGCGCTGTATTGCCTCAAGCTGCATACTCCACTGTTTCTCGCTAAAGAGTTCCATCTTGGGCTTAAAGTGAGAAGAGGAGAGATGTCTTAAAAATGCAATACCAGGCTCAGAGATACCCATAAATCCCGATTTTATCCAGTCCTTAAAATTTTCTTCGTGTGGTTTAAAGGAATAGTGCATTTTGTATTATTTCTAAAAGTGCCTTTATGCTTTTATCAACACTTTCTACAAGCTGCTGAAAATGGTTTTTTAAATTTCCATGCTTTGCAATCAAATCTTTTCTGATCTTATCTGCCTTTTCCCCAGAGCTATGCCCGGCTAACTTTGTCCTCAGAGAATGAACCTCATCCAACGGAGATATGATGTCGTTGACTTCATGCTCATCAATGCCTTTTGTTTCCAAGACTCTTTCAAGCAATTTTATGCTCCTAAGTTTTCGATCTTCTTCAGAGTTTTTATCATAACATTTTAATGATATGGCTAATGTTTTCAAGTAAGAATGTTTAAGACCTTCAACAACAAGTTTGTCCAATGTATGAATTTCGTCTGCATATTCTTTTACTGAATCCGTAACCGGATAATTGAGTTGCTGGAATAGTTTCTCATTGGTACATGACCAAAGCTCGACTTTTTCTTTCTCTAATTTTTTCAAAGTTTCCTTTAATTCTGAAAGTGGCTCATAAGATAAATCCCATTCTCCCTCAAAATCCGTTTTAAAGGCTCTCTCTGATACGCCAGCTTTTGGTTCTTCATTAAATGATTTCCAATAAACCTGCTCCGAATAAGGAAGATATCCTAAGTATTTTAAGTAGGTATGCACCTGTCCTGCTTCGTTAATATCATATGTTTGTAAATACCAACTACCTCTACAACTGATAGTTTGCTGATTAATAGTATACTTTTCTGGGTCTTGCTTATACCTTAATAAAACTTCTGGTTTGAAGAAGACGGGCGAAATTTCAAAGGGTTTATCTGATTCAACAAAATAATTACCAAGTTCTTTAGGGTCACATGAGCATTCAGCAATTCTATTATGCTTCCAGTCCGAAGTAATAAATCTCTCGTATTTTTTGGGTTCCAAATCTTTTCCAGTCAAAATTGCAATCATTTTTTTGCGGGGTTGATCATTTCGTATAATTTGAAAGCCTCTGAGCCAGCTCACCGTAGGAAGCTTTTCTTTACTAAATGCTATGCCTCGCCGAGCATAAATTTCATTCTTCTGGTCGTGCAGCTCAGATTCTTGTCTGCTTTTTTCACCAAACCAATCATTACCAAGGGTTCTATCAAAAAACCTCAACAATACCGATTTAGTCAAAAATAAGTGAAAATCAAGCACATCTTGTTTTATAGTTACTAAAACTTCTCCTTGTGTATAGTGTATTTTAATAACCTCTTCAATATCGCCGTCCTCATTTAAGCAGCAATAAGCATTCCTTTCTTCCACGAAATGTAAATTATGAAGGTGGGTCAAGAACTGATTAAGTTCAATATAGCTTTTTTGGCCAACTTTACCGACAAAACTTCTTGAAAATGTAATAGGCGTAGCTTTTTTTAATAATTTTGATCTGTCGGAATCAAGTGGTTTTGAAATAGAAATACTCTTTGGTTTTCCCTTCTCACCAGAAGAATAACCATATCTCCAAGAGCTATTAGGACCGCATTGCCATTGCATTAAATCATCAACATAATTCTCTTTCAAACAACTTTGTGGAAGTAATACAGAATAGATATAAGTTCCGTTATATGAAACATACAGAGGAATTTCACCAATACTTGTATTCAATAAAAATTGCAGAAATTCTTTTTGTTCAAGCCACTGCTTATAATCCTCAGTTCCGTGTTCTGGGATTTTGGATATTTGATCTAATTTCTCTAGTATTCTGTTTTGATTCATAGGTTTTTATTTCGCTCTTTCAAGAGGGTTTATAAGTAAAACGGTATACCCCTTGTCAATTTCTGTCATGCCGCGCTTGACACAGCATCTAGTTGCCTGGATTCCTGCCTCCGCAGGAATGACGAAAAAGCAGACTTTATGGACAAACATAAATTACTCTACCATTACCCTATTCGCCAGCACCGTCTCCCCCGCCAGATTATCCTGCACCTTGCAGGCAATTATCCATTCGCCATCTTTATCGAACTTGTGCCTGGCGGTCAGGATTGCCTCAAATCTTAAATTTCATAATTTCCTTACAGACTTTTTGTTGTCCGGTTTATCTGAGAAAACAGCGTACACACCTTTGCTGCTGCCCCGCTTGCCTGAGCGACTGTCTCCGGTATATCCTTAGGTCCCTGGCAGGTACCGGCTAAAAATACCCCCCTGTTGGAGGTCTCCAGTGGTCTTGAAGTCGAATCCAGCTCTTTGAAAAAACCATGGCAATCAACCTCCAGACCGAGCATTTCAGCGAGGCGGGGGTTCTGTTTCGAAGGTTCTAATGCCAATGCCAGAACTACCATATCAAACTCAATCTCACTGTGTTTCCCATTCTTAGGGTCTTCAAATACTACAATGGGATTTTCAGTAACAGGGTTCTCTCTTATCTCCCCTGGTAGACCTTTGATGAACTTCATTCCCTCTTTTTCCGATCGTACATAGAGCTCTTCAAACCCCTTCCCAAAGGCACGAAGGTCATTGTAGAATATCCACACCTCTGCATCCTGCGCATGTTCCATAACCAGTCTGCCCTCTTTTATACTCGCCATACAGCAGTAAAAGGAACAGTACTCGTGGAAATGCAAATCCCGGGAGCCAACACATTGGATAAATGCCACCTTCTTTATATGCTTACCATCCGGCCTTATGAGTTCTCCACTGGTTGGACCGGAAGCGCAAACTATGCGCTCGAACTCGATATTGGTAACCACATTCCTCACCCTGCCATATCCATACTGCTCTTTTCTGGAGGCATCAAAGGTCTGGGTGCCTGTAGCTACAACGATAGCCCCCACGTGTAAAGTTCGGCTCTTCGGTTCTTCGTTGAGATTAATTGCATCCAGTTCGCAGACCTTCTTACACAGTTCACACTCAATACACTTTTCTTTATCTATTGTATATCTCAAGGGGACAGACTGGGCAAACATCACATAAATGCACTTCCTGGGCTTCAGGTTTAAGTCCCACTCGTTGGGCAATATCACAGGACAGACCTCTACACAGGCACTACATCCATTACACTTTTCCATATCCACATATCTTGGTTGTATTTCAACCTCCACATTGAAATCCCCTGCCTTGCCAGTTATGTTCTTTATGTCGGCATTTGTTATCAGCTCAATCTCGGGGTGTTTGCCGGCATCCACGAGCTTTGGCCCAAGGATACATATTGAGCAGTCCATGGTGGGAAATGTCTTGTCAAGCTGTGCCATAACGCCGCCAACAGACAGGGTTTTCTCCAACACATAAACCTTATAACCCTCTTCGGCGATATCAAGGGCAGCCTGAACCCCACCTACACCACCACCTATAACGAGGACATCCCTGGTCATAACCTCTTCCTTGACAATCTCCCCTTCACCTTCTTTTAGTCTTTCTTTTATTGAATCTATGAGGTTTTTTTCATCCTTCACCTTTCCTATATCAATGTATTCTATACGAAGCCCTTTCGATAAAGATGCCCTATCAAAGACGCGACGGTGAATATCCTCTGGACATGCCACAATGAATATGCGATCGAGTTTATCCTTATCGATACAATCATCTAAAAACCTCAATCCCCTTTGTGAACAGAGATATCTGTAGGAGCGAACGACCGTATTGGGTAAGTCGAGGCTTTTCGCAGTTTTTTCTATATCAATAGCTGAAGTTGCAGATGGACATGTACACAGGAATATGCCGGTTTTATTCATCCCTTACCCCTTTAAATCCTTCAACTGCTTTGCCATCTCTTGAGTAACCCTCTGAAACACAACCCCCTCTGCAGCGGATATCCATTCCAGCCTGAGCCTTTTTGGGTCTATGCCCTTCTTAGGCAGGCTCTTCATTAAAGAATTTACCCGTTCTTCGCACCTGTAATTACCGGATACATAATGACAATCCCCTGGGGGATGGCACCCTGAAACGAGAATCATTCCTGCACCTTTCTCAAAGGCGTACAGTATAATGTCCTTGCTCAACCTGCCTGAACACATGGTACGGATTATCCTGACATTGGATGGATATTGCAGTCGGGATACACCGGCAAAATCTGCGCCGGCATAGGAACACCAGTTACAACAGAATGCGATTATCTTTTCTCCAGGATTCTCTTCCAGTGCTGCATCTATCTGGGCATGCAGCTGCTCGGTTGTAAAGCTGAATGCCTCTATTGCCCCTGTGGGGCAAGCTCCTGCACACACACCACAACCCTTACATGCAGCCTCAACAACCTTTGCCTTTTTTTCTCCTTCAATTTCCTCTTCTATGATTGCCTGGAATGGACACTGTTTTATGCAAATCCCGCACCCAATACATACCTCTGTATCTACCTTCGATATTATCCCGTCAAGCTTTAACCTGTCTTTTGAGAAAATGCCGCATACCTTGGCCGCTGCCCCGCTTGCCTGAGCTATAGACTCAGCAATGTCTTTGGGACTCAGACAGGCGCCGGCCAGAAAGACTCCGTCAATAACAGTATCTATAGGTTTAAGCTTCGGATGTGCCTCCATAAAGAAGCCATCTGGGCTTACGGGAACCTTCACTATTTCTTTTATTAAATTCCCGTCTATACAGGGTTCAAGCCCAACAGCCAATACCACCATTTCAACATCTTGAACGATTAAGTCGGCTAAAGTATCACTGAAGGCACTTATCAACAGGTTATTACCCTCTGTTTCCGATACTTCTCTGATTTCCCCTCTTACGAAAAGTACGCCCGCCTCTCTTACTTCTCTATACATCTCCTCAAGCTCTTTTTTTGGCAGCCTTATGTCTCTGTAATATACAGTTATATCAGTCTCAGGGAAGAGGGCATTCAGTCTCTTTGCCTGTTTTATCGTTGACATGCAGCAGATTTTTGAACAGTACTGGTTCCCGTCTTCCTCCCTGGAACCAATACATTGTATAAAGGCGATTTTTGTGGGCTTCCTGCCATCAGAAGGTCTCAGGGGTTTGCCATCCGTTGGACCTTCAGTGTCCAGCATCCTCTCCAGTTGAAGTGAGGTTATGACGTTCTTGAATTGACTATAACTGTATTTTGGTTTATCCTTGGGATCGAAGGATTCAAAACCGGTTGCCACTATGATACTGCCAATCTCAAGCTCCAGCTCTTCTTCCCCCTCTTCCAGATTTATAGCATTTACGGAACAGCTCTCAACACAGAGTCCACACCTTGTGCATTGTTCCATATCTATCACATAAGTAGAAGGGGTAGCCTGTTCAAAGGGAAGATAGACAGCCTTTCTGAAATCCATTCCTGCATTGAACTCATCTTTAACCTCTACAGGACATACAGCATTGCATTCACCGCACAGGATGCAGCTTTTCTTCACATATCGGGGGTGTTTTATGATTTTAACTTTGAAGTTGCCTATATATCCATCTACGGATTTTACCTCGGCATTTGTGAACACCTCTATATTCGGGTGGATTATTGCCTCTGTCATCATGGGGATAAGCAGGCATTCCGGAGATTGGTGATATGGTGAGACACCTGACAGTTGAGCTACCTTACCTCCCAGCGAAGGGGCCTTTTCGACCAGGTATACACGGTGACCTGCATTGGCTATGTCAATAGCTGCCTGAAGCCCGGCAATACCGCCACCTATGACCAGAGCATTTTTCGTGGTAGGCACTTCTCTGTCGCTCAATGGTTGAAGAAGCCTTGCCTTTGCTACCCCCATTCTGACCAGGTCCATAGCCTTTTTCGTTGCCGCATCGGGCTCGCGCATATGGACCCAGGAGCAGTGCTCCCTGATATTTACCATCTCCATAAGATAGGGGTTAAGACCGGCTTCTGACACTGTTCTCCTGAAGGTGGGCTCATGGAGTTTGGGAGAACATGAGGCTACCACAACCCGATTGAGGTTATGTTCCTTTATGTCATCTCTAATCTGGGCCTGACCGGTTTCAGCGCAGCAGTAGGTATTCTCCCTGGCTATAACCACGTTATCCAGGGAAGATGCAAAATCGACCACAGCAGAAGGGTTAACAACCGCTGCGATGTTCTTACCGCAATGGCATACATATACCCCTATCCGTATCTCTTCATTCATGAAATCACCTAATTCTAACCTATTGAACGCCTTGAAAAAGTATCCCTTTTCGCTTCAGCATACATTTTTTGACCCATCTAAGCTCGCTCCAGTGAAAATTAACAAACTCCCCGCCTATGGCGGGTCAAACATGTTAATTTTCTACATTACGCTCGCTAAGAAGGGTTCCCCAAAAAATCTATGAATTCGCTCTCAGGGATACTTTTTCAAACCCCGTAACCCGTAACTCACAACTCAACCCATTAACTTCTCTACTGCATTCGACCATACAGCCGTAAACTCCCCCTCTTCCGCTTTCACATCTGTCCTTTTCAGGTCGATCGCCTCTTTGTCACATATATTCACACATGCCCCACAGAATGAGCAGTATCTGTCATTGACAAAAACCTCTTTCCCCTCTCGACTGATTGCCTCAGTTGGACATATATCTATGCACTTTGTACATTCTTCAGGGCAGAGCCTGCTGTCAATACCTATCTCTCCAGAAAATACAGGGGTTATGATTATTGAACCATACTCACAATTGTCCTGGCAATGGGGGCAGCCAAGACATCGGGCTTCATTGGGTTTTACTGATTCATCCTCTACTTTTATTAAGTCTCTCGGACAATTTTCAGCGCATAAAAAACAGAACTTGGGACAGTCTTCATAAGTATTATCGATTGTTTCGTCATTTCTGCGACACCACCGGTGTTCTCCCTCCGGGTTTTTAGAGCAGTGACTGGGGCATCTGCTGGTATCTATCTCTATCCTCTTTGGGAATGAAAGTACTCCCTGGTTGTCCAGAAGAATACTTTTTGGAACATTATTGTAGGCTAGGGTGATTGCTGATACAGGGCAGAAGTGAGAGCAGACCTCGCAAAGGACACATTTCTCCTCATCAATATCAATCCTGACCTCTTTTTCATCCCGAATTACCGAGATAGCATCCTTTGGGCAAACCGTTTTACATATATCGCATTTAATACAAACCAATTTATTCAAGGTCAGGGAGATTTCATCCACATACAGCTTCAGCTTAATCTCTATCTTTTCATCTGTTTCAGTCTTTGTATTTAAAGCAATCATAATATCTCCCGAATTAGTGCTCTGAGGGCTTTAGGAATCTATACAAACTGTCATTGCGAGGAGCGGAGCGACGTGGCAATCTTATTATTTATCAATGAGTTGTAAGATTTCTCCTTCCAGTCGAAATGACAAAGTGCGTATTTTTCAAAAGTCTCGTTCTATTAAACAGGCAATAAAAACCAGCACCCTCTATAGATAATTAAATAGCGGGATGTTGTCAATAACATTTATGGAATTTTCTATCTTTTGAAAGCTGTGCATACAATCAATAACACATCTAATATAAGACGCAACCACTGAAAATTCAAGGGCTGGATAGCTGAAAGTGCAGGGTGTAAAAAAGACTTTACTCAGCGGCAGAAAGGTGTTACCTTAAAAAATGACGTCGATATGTGTATTGATAAGAATGACTGTACCCTAAGTTTTTACGGAGGACTCTTAAAATGGATAGTTTATTACCAAAGGTTTTAGGGAATATATCGAGTTACCTGATGAAGTACAGGGCGGTATCCGCTGAGGAATTGATGTGGAAGATAGATCAAGAAATAGACGGTCTGACTGAGGATGATAACAAGAGGCTGGAAAAACTACTGGAAGGTGATGTAAAACAGATGATCTTTGACGGTATAACAGGAAAGATTCGCCTCTCTGTTTTCTCTCCGGATATGCATGTACAGCTTAACTACCTGGGAGAGGTATTTTACACCCCCCCCACCCATAAGTACATGCCTGAGGAACTGGAAAGGGGATTTAAACGTCTTGCCAATTTGCGGTTCCCTATGGTTTCCCGGATAGTAGAGGATGCAGTAAAGGATCTGATGTGCAAATCAGGATATGAGGTATCGGATATTCAGGCAGAGATACAGGGTACCAGTAAGACCATTAAGGCAGTTAAAGACAACCATGAACTCCAGCTCTTTATATTTCCATCGATTGTATTTATAGCTGAAATTCTGGAAACATTAAAGGGGGTAACTGCTGAACACATAGTGGTAGTTCCTTCAGAGAAAAGTCCTGCTCCCTTTGTAAACTTCATCCGGGAAAACATAGATAAACTAAAGGAAAATGTTAAGATGATGATATGGGTCGCCAATTCACTGGAAGGGACCATAAACCCATTTATGGGGACCCCAAAAGATAAGGAGATATGGAAAAATTTTAAAGACCCTGAGAAGTCCCTCCAGGCATGCCAGAATTGGATAAAAGGGGCAGTAAGGTCCAGGGTGCTAGACGAGGATTTCTAGTTTGTCCAGTATCTGCCCTACGGCAATGACAGCTGGGGAATCATCGGGCAGGTCAATCAGTGGCTTCCCGGCAAGATCGTACTCTGTAATATTCTGATCATACGGCACTATCCCTGCAAGCTCAATTCCGTATTTTGATGCACTCTCGCTGAATACTCTTGCCTGTTCTTCCGATGCCCTATTGAGGATAACGCATATTTTATAGAAATTTATCTCCAGACTCTCTGCCAGTTCTTTTATCAATTTTGCCGTATTAATACCCCTCTGAGTGGCATCAGTCACTATGATCATGGTATCAACGCTTCTTGTTGTTCTCCTGCTCAGATGTTCCAGACCCGCTTCACAGTCGATTACTGTGACATCATAATAGCCTGAGAACTTTTCTATGGCATGTCTGAGGATGTCGTTGACAAGACAGTAACATCCCGGACCTTCTGGGCGACCAATGGCCAGAATAGAGATTTTTGGTATCTCAGCCAGGATACCCCGTATCTGATATTCCAGCATCAGATCAACGGGCAAATCGGTGGTTGGACCTCTTCCGGGTCCTTGAACGAGCGTCTCTCTTATGTCTCCTATGGTCTTCTTGATACTGACACCCAATGCAGGGGGGAGGCTCGTTGCCGGATCAGCATCGATTGCCAGAATCTTCAAGTCTTTCTTCTTTAGGTGTTTTATAATGATTGTGGATATGACCGTCTTTCCTGTACCACCTTTCCCAGAAACGGCTATAACAGACTTTTTATTTGACTTCGCAAGGTCGTCTTGAAGGCTTGTCATATTCATCTCCTTGGCTTATAGGTTAAACCTAAGCTACTAGGAATAAAAGAAGGTGTCAAGGGAAAACTATATATCTTGACATAGGGTATATGAATTTGTTATGAGATTTAAAAGTGATTAAAGTACATAGGAGGGAGGTGGAATTTTTGGGCAAGGAAAAGATCGTTATTATCGGTTCTGGACCTGGTGGTTATGTAGGGGCAATAAGGGCTTCACAGTTAGGTGCTGAGGTTACTGTTATAGAAAAGGATGCTATCGGAGGTACCTGTCTCAACCATGGTTGTATCCCTACCAAGGCCATTCTTGCATCCGCTGAACTCTTTACCTCTATAAAGGAAGCAGGAGAGTTTGGGGTTTATGTTAACGAAGTTCGTGCTGATCTCGGAAAGATTATGGAACGGAAGGGTCGTGTTGTCGAAGGCCTGGGCAATGGTATACACGGGATATTCAAGAAAAGGGGTATCAGATTTGTCAGGGGTACTGCAACTTTAATCTCACCAACAAAGATCAGGGTGGAATCCCCTTCTGGTGCTGAAGATATAGATGCCACAAAGATCGTAATAGCGACCGGCTCTAAACCAGCAATGCTGCCTCTCCTAAATTCTGAGCACCCCTCCGTTTTAACGAGTACCCAGGCACTAAAACTGGATAAACTACCCAAAAGTGTCCTTATTATTGGAGGAGGGGCAATTGGGTTAGAGTTTGCCTGTTTCTTCAATGCCTTAGGCGTAAAGGTCACCCTGGTTGAGATGATGGATCAGATACTGCCCAGAGAGGATAAAAGGATTTCGAGGCAGATGACACAAATTCTGAGAAAAAGGGGAATTAAGATCCTTGTGAAGACCAGAGTAAAGGATGTGCTCTCTTACAAAGATGAAGGCATTACCTGTCTTTTGGGCAACGGTGATGAGATTGCAGGTGATAAGCTCCTTATTTCCATCGGAAGGATCCCCAACTCAAAAGGCATTGGATTAGAGTATCTGGGAGTTAATCTCGATGAAAAAGGGAATATATTGGTGAATGACAGGATGGAGACAAATATCAGGGGTATTTATGCCGTTGGGGATGTTACCGGAGGGATACTCCTTGCCCATGTGGCATATGCTGAGGGTATTGCAGCAGTTGAGAATGCCATGGGGATAGACTCTAAAATTGATTATTCTGTTATCCCCCGTTGCGCTTATACTTCCCCTGAGATAGCCAGTGTTGGTCTGACAGCAGATGATGCACGGGCATCAGGGGTAGAGGTTAAGACAGGGTGGTTTCCCTTTTCAGCATCCGGTAAAGCCATGGCCATGGGGCAGGCTGTTGGTTCGGTCCAGCTGGTGGTGGAAAAGGGGACAGAAAAGATTGTGGGTGGTCAGATCATAGGCCCCCTTGCAACGGAATTGATCCATGAGATTGCTTTGACTATCAAACTGGGAATAACAGCTAAAGAATTGAGTGCCACTATCCATGCCCACCCTACGCTGTTCGAGAGCGTGATGGAAGCTGCCCATAGTGTATACGGAAAGGCAATACATGTATTTTAACTCTTTACCTTTCACTGTCTACTGTGTAGCCACAGGGAAGAAAAAATGAAGATCAGCAAAAGGTTAAGTCTTGGACTTTCCCTATTCGTCCTGCTTTTTGTAGGCATAGTAGGGGGTACACATATAGTATATCTCCACAGGACCGACCAATGGCTTGAGGTACATCAGAGATTGGATGAAATAGAGATTAATTTTTTGGATGCAAGGAGAGAGGAGAAAAACTGGCTTTTGTTTGGAGAAGATCGGTTTTCTCCGGGAAAAGAGACCTCCATGGAAAGGTTCAGAGATGCTATAGCCAGAATCAAAGAGGCAGGGAAGGGTGAAGGTAGACTTATAAGTGCACTGGATGATCACATAGCCGTATTTGAAAAGATAGTCGCCACTGGCAGACCAAGCCAGGAACAGATGATTGAACTGAGGAAAAAGGCAAGGAAAGTACATGCCATCATGGAGGAATTTAGGGCAGAGACAGACAGGCTTATAAGCTCATCTCATAGAAAAGACTTCATGATTACTATCGCAGTATTCATCGCTGGCATTATTACCCTTATATTCCTGGGAAGACGCCTTTCTGCCGGCATAGTAACACCCATAAGTCATTTAAAGGACTTTGCCGGGGCAGTGGCTCAGGGAAACCTGGATTATGAAGTAAAGATGTCATCACCTGATGAGATCGGGGACCTGGCTGCTTCTTTAGATGATATGAGGAAAAAGCTGAAAGCGAACAGGGAAGAACTCATTAAAACGGAAAGGCTGGCTACCATAGGGCAATTGGCCGCCCACGTAGGGTACGAGCTGAGAAACCCCCTGTCGGTAATCAAATCCTCGGTTTACTACCTCAACATGAAGCTTAGGGATCCTGAAGAGAAGGTTATAGAACACCTCCAAAGGATAGAAAGACAGATAAGTCTGTCTGACAAGATCATATCAGACCTCCTGGACTTTTCTCGTATGAGGACTCCCGTCCTGGTGGAGGTTCTGGTCAGCGATATTATTGATGATGTGTTATCCAACATTGCAGTGCCTGAAGGAATAGAAATAGTTAAGGACATGAAAAGCACCCTGCCTGCAATTAAGGCGGATAAGGATCAACTCCGGTTGGTATTCATAAATATGGTTACAAATGCCGTTGAGGCAATGTCCGGGGGAGGAAGGCTGCATATCAAAACCGGAGAGAAAGACGGTTTCCAGGAGATAGAGTTCAAAGACACTGGTTGTGGGGTCTCCAGGGAAGACAAGAGCAATATCTTTGCCCCCCTCTTTTCCAGTAAGCCCGCTGGCATCGGTCTTGGACTCACCCTTTGCAAGTCTCTGGTGGAAGGGCATGGTGGTACAATTGAGGTTGAAAGTGAAGTTGGTAAAGGAACCGCCTTTTCTATAAGATTACCCATAGGTTAGACGAAGTTACCCTTACACCCTTAATTTTTTTTCAGGAGATGAAGATGGTAGAAAAGACCAGACTCTTGATCGTTGATGATAACGTGGACTTTGCCTACAACCTGGCTGATGTGTTAGAACTCAAGGGCTACAAGGCATATGTCTGTCCGGATGGACATAGAGCTATTGACACAGTGAAGAAGGAGAGGTTTGACCTCATTCTTATGGATATAAAAATGCCGGGAATGGACGGGGTAGAAACCTACAAACGGATAAAAGAGGTCAGCTCCGGGACAGTAACCATTATGATGACTGCCTATGCTGTGGAAGACCTGGTAGGGGAGGCGCTGGCTTCCGGGGCTTATGACGTCTTTTATAAGCCTTTGGATATCAGCAGGCTATTGATCGCTATCGAAGAATCTCTCAAGGAGGAGAAAGGACGGTTAATCCTGATAGTCGATGATGATAAGGGTATCCTCCATAACCTGAGAGACATCCTCCAGACCAAGGGACATACTGTGTTTATCGCAGATTCCGGGCAAAGAGCCATCGAGTTAGCCAGGGATAAACAGTTTTGCATTGTATTCATTGATGTGAAGATGCCGTTACTCAATGGACTGGAGATCTATAAGGCTATTAAGGGGATTAACCCCCTGGCCTGTGCGGTGATGATGACGGGTTACCGACAGGAAGTAAAGGCACTGGTGGAAGAGGCACTGGACAGCAGTGCCTATACCTGCCTTTATAAACCCCTGAACATGGATGAGGTATTAAATGTAGTGGATGAGATATGCAGGGGTAACAGGAAGGGGATCAAAGTATGAGAAGGGAAAATGGAGAAGATGTCTGAAAATGTAAACCTCCTGATAGTTGATGACCAGGAAGAACTCTGCGAAGTCTTGAAGGATGTATTTCAGGATATAGGGTATCAGGTAGATGCCGTCCAGAGAGGTAAAGAAGCTGTAGCTAAGGCAGAGCATACTTTCTTCCATGTCGTCCTCATAGATATAATACTCCCTGATATAAGCGGGATAGAGGTTCTGAAAAAGGTTAAGGAGATTTCTCCTCAAACCGAGGGCATCATTATCACCGGCAATGCCTCCCTCAAGAATTCAATAGATGCCCTTAGTATAGGGGCGTTCTCCTACCTCATAAAGCCCCTGGATCTGGATGAGGTGAGAGCAGTAATCCGAAATGCCCTGGAAAAACAGCGTATAGCTATGGAAAACCTGCTGTTAAAAAGATTCAATGAGAATATAGTATCTTACAGTCCCTCTGGACTTCTGGTAATGGATAAAGAGTTTAACATAATGCTGGCAAATAGGAGCTGTTGTGAAATCTTCCAGATCGCAAGAGGGGATGCCAGTGGTAAGCCCTTAAAAGATGTTTTGCCCATAGAGAGGTTAGAGGAGAAATTATACAGGGTCCAGAGGAGCCATGAACCGTTGTACGGGCTGGAATTAAGATACCATTGCCCCGGAGACGGGATAAAGGTCTTGAACGCGAGCATCTCAGAGATACCTTTATCCAGGGTAACAGGGGAGGAGACAGGTATCCTTCTGGTGATTCAGGATTTAACAGAGCAGAACCGGTTGGAGAAGGAGCTTTTTCAGTCTCAAAAGATGGCTGCCCTGGGGGAAACCGCAGCCCGGGTAGCCCATGAAATCAGGAATCCTTTACAGCAGGTCCTCACAGGGGTTCAGTGTTTCCAGAAACATTCTACTATTGATGAAGAAGAAAGGATTGCACTCGAAGGAATCGTGGATGGAGTGGGTTCTATCAACAGGATTATAACCGATCTCCTGGACTATGCCAGGCCGGTAGAGCTTACCTGCAATAAGGTAGATATCCATGATGTCCTCGATGGTGTCCTGTTTCAGGTCGAGGAGGCGTTCAGGAAGTCAAATATTCAGGTCAACAAGCGTTATGATAAGAAACTTCAAAGGATCTGGGCGGATGGCTTCAAGATCAAACATGCCTTCCAGAATATTGTAAAAAATGCCATGGAGGCCATGCCACATGGGGGTAATCTCACTATCACCACCTGCATCAGGGAGGAAGAGGGGAGCAGGAAAACTGCCGATGTCCTGGAGGTGAAGTTTGCCGATACCGGCTGCGGAATCTCTGAAGAAGAAGTCGAGAGGATATTTCAACCCTTCTATACCACCAAGGATAAAGGGATTGGGCTGGGTCTGGCTATTACCAGGAACATGATTAACCTCCATAAGGGGGAGATACTGGTGGAAAGCAAGGTAGGTGAAGGTACCCAGATGGTTGTCAGGTTGTCGATCAAATGAAAAGACGTATACTGATTGTTGATGACGAGGAGATATTTCTGGTTCAGCTAAAGATGGCATTGAAAGGGATGGGGCTGGAAATCTCCACTGCCAGAAACGGGGCAGATGCCCTGAATAAACTGGAGGAAAGGAATTTCAATATTGTTGTGACCGACCTGAAGATGCCGGGTATGGACGGGCTTCAGCTTCTGGAGAATATAAGAAAATCCTATCCCCACATATACGTGGTTATCGTTACCGCTTACGGAGAGATACCACAGGTGGTTCAGGCTATGAAGCTGGGAGCCTATGACTTCATCCAGAAACCCTTTGATATAAATCTTCTGGAACTCTCCCTGAAAAAGATACTCCAGACCCATGCCTTGATGGAGGAAAATGTCTCCTTGAGGAGAGAGGTCGAGGAAAGATACGATTTTCATCAAATAGTGGGGAAGAACCACAGGATGAAGAGGGTGTATGAGCTTATCACCCTGGCTGCGGAGAGTGACACCACAACCCTGATCAGGGGGGAAACAGGAACGGGAAAGGAACTGGTGGCAAAGGCTATCCATTACCATAGCACCCGAAAAAAGAAACCTCTGATCACGGTAAACTGTGCTGCTATCCCTGAAACCCTGCTGGAATCTGAGCTTTTTGGACATGAAAAGGGTGCCTTTACAGGTGCCCACAACCAGAAGATTGGCAGTTTTGAGTTGGCACACCAGGGAACCCTGTTCCTGGACGAGATAGGCGATTGCCCCCTTTCCATCCAGGGAAAGCTGCTGCGATTTCTTCAGGAGAAGGAGATACGTCGGGTAGGGGGAAACAGGATTATAAAAGTCGATGCCAGAGTTATATCAGCGACAAATCAAAATCTGGAAGAATGTGTAAAACAGGGAAAATTTCGAGAAGACCTTTACTACAGGATCAATGTCTTATATATTAATCTTCCCCCTCTGAGAGAGAGACTGGACGATATTCCCCTTTTAGTTTCCCATTTTTTGGAAAAATACGGAGATCCTCGAAGCGGAGGGATAAAAAACGTTTCTCCTGAGGCATTAAATTTATTATTCCAGTACCACTGGCCAGGGAATATAAGGGAGCTGGAAAATACTATAGAAAAGTCTGTATTGATAGAAAAAGGGCCAACAATTCAAAGGTTTGATTATTCGCCTATATTCGAGGTAAACTCCTTCTCCAGGCAAGCCAACTCACCTTTGCCCCTCGATACCAGCATGCCCTTCAGGGAAATGAAAAAAGGGCTTATTTATGCATGGGAAAATGAATACCTGAAGGCAGTGCTCTCCAAAAACAGAGGAAATATTACACTGGCAGCCAAGCAGGCAGGATTGAATTATAAGACCTTCTATGAGAAGTTGGTCAGGTATGGTCTTGACAGGAAAGAGTTCCTCTAAATCATCAAAAAGCTCAGATGTATCCAATGCTCTTATGGGGATTTACCCATAACTCTTCTGGCTTAGGGAGTAGCCCTTTCTTTCCAATAAACTCCAAAGATTACAGATAGATAGCCAAACTTACCGCAACACAATTATGGTGAAAACACCATAACCAAAGAGGGAACGGCTGATTTAAAATAAGTCAAAACAATTATAAATTACCCTTTATAAATAAGATAGTTATAGCTTTCTTCAGGTATTGTATTCAGACTTTTTGAAGTTGGAATGAAAATTGCTTTAACTCTAATTATTTCTTCGAAGCTTTCGTGGGGAAGGAGTAACTCATGGACAACCCTGTCAATTTTTTGTTCAAACATTCAGGCAAAGAGTCTTATATTCAGATTCAGGGAGAGCTCAGTCCCAAAACGGTTTACGATATCTATTCTTTCCTGAACGACTCCCTTTCTCCCCATTGTCAGCATTTGACCATCGATCTTAAAGAAATTGACCAATATACAACCTTTGGCACCTTTTTGCTTTCGAGTGTTGTACGGGAGTTAAAAAAAACGGTTCAATCAATAAAAATACTTGGAATTTCATCGGGGCAGGAAGGCAACTTCAAAAATCTGGGAATGGTGAATGTACCTGAATATACATCACCATGTGGTTTTGAAGGAGCAACCTCTCTGATGAAGTAATGGAACCAGGTATAAAATTTTAGGTGATTGTAAAAGATTTGGCACCATAATATAATGGTGTCATGGACATAAAGTCATTCGAACATACCGTAAAGACTGAGAATATAGCTCGGCGGTTTTTAGTAAAGTTGTGTTGGAAAAACTAC
>JBFLWQ010000009.1 GCA_040757775.1 Thermodesulfobacteriota bacterium | reverse complement strand
CCATGTGCCTAGGACTGATATCTATGTCTGATATCTCCTCCAACGCCTCCTCTAAATCCTCAGGAATATGATAAATCTTACCCTCAGGTATCTTGACCATTACCTACCTCCTTTTCCACGGTATTTACCTAGGCTACAATTACCCAGGCCATAATTATAATAATTCACCACAGGTTACTGCCTGAATTAAATATCCATACATCCTTACTGTAGCACATATTTTAATATAATCTAATTTTTCAGGTTGTCAATTAATTTATTCAAAAAATCAGCCCATTCATTGAATGACAGGTCAGGGGAAGAATAAGTAGCACCTTCCATATATCTGTTATCCAATATCATTGTTTTCCCGTTTTTTATGGTAGAGATTAACATCCTTGCTATATCTGGATAATAACCGAAGAATACCAATAGTTCCGGTCTCTCTGGAGTGATAGTCTCCTCCCATTTCTCGACCCTTAAAAAATTTACCAGATCAGCAGCCATCATCTTCTTAGCCTTTATCTCCTTATTATCTTTCAATTGAAACATAGTATTACCCGTAGCAGCTATTGGTGTATCAGTTAACTTAGCTATCTCTACCACATAATCCAGCAGTTTCTTTCCACCAACCTCAAGATTATTGCATATTGACCCCGCCACTAGAAGCTTTTTCTTCTCTTCTTTCAGAAATTTTGCTGCTTCATTAGGTGTTAACATCATATCTCTTCTCCCCTTTCTTTTAAAGCCAATCCAATGTATACGTTATTTTCTATCTGATCTTGGTTTGTAGACAAATCTAGTCAACCCTGTTAGATACTGGCCTGATCTAAACCCATATTGTTCAAGGAAATCCCCTACCTCCAACAATCGACCATCTCTGTGCCTAGCCTTAAGGATTTTCCCCCGTTTTTTATCAATCTCCCAACCATGCTCCTCTTCCAATAGCCTGATTATCTTGGCCTTCTTTGTAATTGGTAGTTCCGTCTCTTTTCTTACGAAGAGGTGCCAATCGTCGGGCCATTCACCAAATCTCTTTTTGTAAGCATTAAGATAGAGATCAAATTTATTCTGGCGGGAATTTTCCATCTCCTGAAGGGTGAAGCTGAGTTTTGGGACAAGGGCAATGGCTTCATCGATGGTTTCTACCGGAATCAGCAAATGCTCTGGTGTAGGTTCGGTTTCCTTCTTCTCTTCGGTATTACCATGTATCATCCACCACTTGCTCCTATCGTATTTATTCCCTAAAAGGTATCTTTTGAACTTCAATCCATTGGGCCCTACGATAACCGGAATGCCTGCCCTGGCATGAGCTGCTGCAACGGTATAAGCAAGATCAGTGGCGGGTCCCCATATAACTACGGCAGTCGCAAATCTATATATAAAATCAGCCTCTTGTGCCAAAGTAGACTTATAAGGGTTCCTGAAAGCAAGGTACCCCAGCTTATAGAATGGGGCGGTTGCTACAAGGCTTTGTGCCGAACATCCACCACAGTTGGTCAAACATCTGGGATTGAATAGCGCTGGATATGCTTCAAATAGGAACTTCCCTGTCTTAGGATCCTTATATCGGGCAACATCCTGTGCAATACACCCTGCAACTGCCACAGAATAATTAGACTGAACAAACTCTTTAGCCATTTCAGCTACTTCGCTCTCTGCCCCCGGGTAGTTACCACAACCTATTATAGCCACAGCACTGGGCATACTGAACATGGTTATAGCTATATCCCTTACCTCCAGGTTAGTGATAGGCCCCCTACCTGCCCGCATCTTAAAACAGTCTTCTTTGATTGCCTGGGGATTTGCCGACAAAAACATATCCATGAGGGGGATGCCCTCTGGACAGGCTTGTTCACACTTTCCGCAGTACATACTCTTCTCGTGAACATCTGCCAACTTGGTAAAGTCTCCTTCTTTTGCTGCTTTTAAGGTTTCACAGTTTATTAAACTGGCTGGGCATGCCCTAAAGCAGGCATCACAATCTGTACATTTTGAGGCATACCTTTTTATGTCCTCTGCAGTCAAAAGATAGCTTTCCTTTCTTTTACCTTTCATCTTTTGCACTAGTTTAACGGCAACCTCACCGGCCTTCTTGGGGTTTGATATCATAACAACAGAAGTCCCTTTTTCAATATCATTCACTATCTCGTCTACTGAATCAAGTGCCCTGTCATTCAGACCATATGTATGGTTGAAGCTGGTTGTAATTATTCTGGTATTTGTCTTAATTGCTTCTTCCAATACATCAACCTTACAACATGTATCGCTCAGTACGATTACATCCCCCATGCCCAGTCTCAAGACCTTATTAGCCCTGGTGGGAGATGTAAGTATCTTAGCCTTATCATAAAAACGAATCATGTCATGTCCCGTTGAACCGATCCCCGTAACTTCTATCTTACCTTCCAGTCCGTTATCTTTCATATACTTTACTGCCATCCACGCAGGCAAAAAGTCATTACCAATAAATAGCAGGACAGGTTTCGATGTATCTACCGATCCAAGCCCAACCTCCGTAGTGGGTGGTGGAAATGCAGGTATATCCATCAATTCCTTATCTGGAGCCCAGGCAAAATCAAAGAAATTGTACTTAAGCCATTCAGTAATGTCCATGACAAAGAGGAGAACGGAACCGGCATGAAATACCTTTGATTCCAAATCAGTAATATTACTTTCTCTGCCCACATTCGCTGCGGTTAAAAGTTCTGAAAGTTGACCTTCGGCGTAGGTTAAAGCCTCTCTCACTTCTCTAAGGTTTTTAGGTGAATCAGAGATAAGTATATTTACGTTCATTAAACCGTAAACTATATTGTTTCCCCACTTTATCTCTTTATCCTTTCCAAACTCCTTTATGCAGTAATCCAGAAGTTCCTTACAGGTCGACAAATGCATTGCGAGACCCTTACATGCCGACTGGAGAGAGAGCTTTGCCTGAAATGTCTCAAGATCGAGTCCGCAACTCCCCTTACCCTTTCCGAGATTACAAGGCCCCTGGAAGCAGTCCTGGCATTCTTTTATGGTAGCAGTGTAAATAGGGGGGAATCTTTCCAGCAGGAATCTGTCCCACTCTGCTATATCATATGCATGTGGGTAAGGCGTTAACCACACCTTCATTTGGTTAACCAGATTCTCCGACCAGGTAGTCTCGATTGACTCTTTAACAATATCCTCAATTCCTCTTATATCTCTTACTGCTTTGCTTACATCAACATCAGTATTGACAACTCTAGCAATGACCTTTTTTTGATCGTCTCCCATTGATTTACCTCCCTTGTTAGTTTAATTAGTACCTCATAAAACAACTGTTGCCATAGAAACACCTCTAACACCTAGGGGGTTCCTATTATGAGCCCCTTTAAAAACTACGTGCAAGGTTTTTGGGAACCTACCTTAGCAAGCTTAGATAGGTCAAATCCTCCTCAGGCGGAGATTCTGAAGCTGAAAGGATTGTTTTTTCTCATTCCACAAGTATTTCACGACATTTTCTCTGTTCCAAAAATCAATATGATAACACCCTAATTAATGCCTTCAATGTTTATTTCTTAACTTATGACTCAAGGGGATGTTTTATGCAACAGGCACCCTCTCCCTGTTGCATAAAAAAGAATTTGCTTCTATTGATACTATAAAATCATTTAACTACTTTAAAGGTGTTTATTGTCTATATCCTCAGCATTCTCTATCCTACATTTGCTAAGCTTACCTATAGAGAAAGGGGCTACGTATTGAACTACTATTCAAATACATCAACTTCGGAAAGACAGTCTTTACAAACATTTTTCCTTACCGTACCAGCTGTAAGAGCGCCAGGTTTGGAATAACCCTTTATCCTTGCCGCCGGGTGAGTTGCATCTAACGCGATTTCTACTGAGCACATTTCACAAATGTCAATTCCACATTCACTGCATGTCTCTTTTGCCTCATTCTCATTGCATTTCCCACAAATTTTTCCTTCCGCCATCCAGGTTTACCTCCTTCTTAAATATGAGTTTAATATATTTTTATTAATTTATTTTCTGAGGGGAATTCATCTCCCACCCATTTTGTATGTAATGCTAGCATAAAAAAAAACCATGTCAAGTGAAAAGTCAAACTTTTGTCAGGCCAAAGTAGAGACGAATCAGGAATCGACTAGGCTTCAGGTATTTAGTTCTTGCAGTTAACGGTGAAGTATGTTAGCTTAATAATCTACGACTTCCTGAGACGGGCAAGAATCAGAATTTAAAAACGCATAAACTAACTAGTCCACCCTGAAAATAAAAAATTTCCTGTAGAGCAAATCCACCTACAACGGATCAAAAAATCTGTTCTAGGTGGCAAAAAAGGGAGTTTTTCATAAGGAAGTAATTAACAAACCGAAGACCAGTAATAGATGAGTAAAGAAGGTAAAGATTTTCGAATAGCATTTGTCAATTTGAAGGCTCGCATACCATGTCAATTTGCTGGATCAAACTTTACTCTGGAGCATATAGGTATTGGCTATCTGACATCGGTGCTACGTGAACATGGATATGAGGTGGCAATCATTGATGCAGCGACGAGAGATATATCGGACAATGAGGCTATTCAGGAAATTCTGGATTTTTCTCCATCCATAGTGGGATTTTCTCCTACTGTCGCAACCATGGAAGATGCTATTCACATAAGCAACCGTTTAAAAGAAGCTGATAGCAGGATTCATATATGTTTGGGAGGACACCACGCTACGTTTTTGGCCAAGCGGCTTTTGATTAAGGAATCGAGTTTCGATTCAGTGGTAAGGGGTGAGGGAGAACTTACCATTCTGGACATGACTGATAGATTACGGTTGGGGTTATCATTACAGGGTACACCAGGTGTTTATTTCAAAGGCAAAAACGGCAGTATCTATGAGAACCCATGCCGCAAGAAGATTACGGTTTTAGACTCAATCCCCTTTCCTGCCCGTGACGCCCTTAAATGGCAGCTTCAAAAAGGGAAATCTCCTACTGCAAGAGTTGTAAGCAGTAGAGGATGTGCAGCAGAGTGTAGTTTCTGCAGTATTCCACCATTTGAAAGACTGCAGAAAGGACATCTCTGGCGGGCACGATCAGCAGAGAATGTACTGGATGAGTTGACATATCTGCAAAAGGAACTCGACGTTAAGACAGTTCTCTTTGCTGAGGATAATTTTATTGGGCCCGGTAAGGCTGGGGAAAAACGGATAAAACAAATAGCAGAAGGTATGATCTCCAGAGGGCTGGAACTTAAGTTTAGAATTCTGTGCACAGCAGAAGCCCTAATCGGGTGTGAACCATTACTTTCCCTTTTGAAAGAAGCTGGTCTAGAACGGATTATTGTGGGGATAGAAAGCGCTTCACCACAAACATTGAAGTTCTTTAACAAAAAGGCTGTTCTAGAACAGTATTATCGCATAGCCAGAATCCTTGCGGAACACAATATCGTTCTCCATCTCGGATTTATTATGTTTCATCCATACGTCACCCTTAATGACCTACGCATAAATGCCGAATTTCTGGAGAAGATCAACCATGCGTGTTTTTTTCAGCACTTCTCAAACCGGATGGAGCTTTATCCTGGTGTGGAAATATTTAATAGGTTGGAAGAAGAAGGCATGATAATCTCCAAGGACGAATATAAAAGGGGTTTTTTGTACCGGTACGCAGATCCTGGCATAGGAAACCTGGCTAGAAGCTTATCACCAATTCGAAAAAGAATGGTGGACATGGATAGGTTTTTTTTAGACACAGATATATGGACTAGCCGCCATAACCGAAAGTATCTTGACAGTACTTTTGTAAGAGAATATACAGAGTTGAAAAAAGAATTTTCTTCAAGAAATCTGGACTTTTTCTTCAAGTCTGTTGAACTTGTGGAGTCTGGGTGGAATTCAGAGACGTTTGAAGGATTGAAGAATGAATACTTAAATGATACAGAGGAATTGGGTAAAGCTCTGAGATCGTTTATTGGCAATATACAAATAAGTTGATTTTCCATAAGTTGTCATTGTGAGCAGAACAAAGCAACTTTGAGGGATTACCACATTGCTGTTGGACCACACAATGACAATCTATCTTTCAGCATTTACTACAATCCAGGAGGAAAATATGTCCTTTAAGATGAAGAAAAATAAAAAATTAGTGTTAATCATATCCATGGTTTTGGTATTAGGGTTTGTAATGAGTCTTGGGTGGATGCGCAGGGTATCGGCTGTAAATAAGGAAACTTACGAAAAACTCAAGATGTTTACAGATGTTTTGTCTATTGTTCAAAAAAATTATGTAGAAGAAGTCGATACTGAAAAACTACTTCATGGTGCTATAAATGGGATGTTAGAGGCTCTAGATCCCCATTCTTCTTTTATGCCTCCTGATGTATTTAAAGAAATGAAACTGGAAACAAGAGGGGTATTCGGAGGACTAGGAATCGAAATTACCAAGAAAGAAGGCACTATCATGGTTATATCTCCCATAGAGGACACCCCTGCCTTTCGGGCTGGGATAAAAGCAGGGGATTATATTGTCAAAATTAATGGGAAATCCACGAAGGATATGGGTTTAATGGACGCTGTAAAGTTGATGCGTGGACCTGCCGGAACCCAGATAACTATCTCAATACTGCGGAAGGGGCTATCGGAACCGAAGGATTTCACAATAACCCGTGCCGTCATTAAAATCGAAAGCGTGAAATATAAAGCTCTTGAAGAAGGTTATGGGTATATCAGGATTAAAAGTTTTCAAGACAAAACATCAAATGAGCTAAAAGATGCCCTCAATAAATTAGAGACAGCGAAAAACGGCATTAAGGGTTTAATACTGGATTTGAGAAACAACCCTGGAGGTCCATTTGACCAGGCACTTAAGGTTTCTGATGAATTCTTGGATTCTGGCATCATTACCTATACCGAGGAAAGGGCAAAAGGGAGTAGAAAAGAATACAAGGCTCATGGGACTAAAAAATCCCGTGATTACCCAATAATAGTCCTTGTTAATGCCGGTAGTGCCAGTGCGTCAGAGATTGTTGCGGGAGCATTACAGGACCATGAAAGAGCCCTTATTTTAGGTGTTCAAACCTTTGGAAAGGCAACAGTCCAGTCAATATATCCTTTAGAGGATGGTTCCGGTCTTAGATTAACCATTGGCAGATACTATACACCTAAAGGAAGGTCCATTCAAGCAAAGGGTATTACGCCTGACATAGTTGTTCCCGAAAAGATACCTTCAGGGGCTGGAGAAAAGATGAAGATGCGATTCCTCAGAGAGAAGGATCTGGAACGGCATTTTGAGGACACCACAAAGGAGAAAGAAAGAGAAGATGCTTTGGATGATGTAAAAGAAGATAAAATATCTGAAGACGTCCAATTAGATAGGGCATTGGAACTATTAAAGAGCTGGTATGTTTTTAAAAAGAATGTGAAGGTGAGTGATATCCGATAATTTAACCATCTGACACTAACTGAAGTCGGGGTATGCCTCTTAAGAAACTTAAAAGAGATAGTATTTCAACTTACGATGGCTGAAAAAAGAAAAAAGGCAGAAAAGGCAGATTGAAAAAAAAGTATAATAAAAAGAAAAAACCTTCTCGAATTGCTTTATTGAGTTTAACTTCCTTATTGGTGGTCTTGGTGATCGCTGCCATTCTGCTGTATACCAGGCAAAAGATGAAATACGATGCATATCCTCCTGCAAAAACCCCGGAAGTTCCCTTTAAGGAGCTCCCAAAAGATACCCATATAAAAAAAGACCATAAAACTGAAGAAGTTATTCCCAGTGTAACAAGGGTCCTCGGGGTTTATAAAATAGCAATTATCATTGATGATTTAGGTTATAATAACGGTAATGCAGAGGAACTCCTGAAGATTGATGCTCCTCTGACCTTTTCTATCTTTCCCCAGGGACCATACTCTAAATCCTTAGCTCAAAAAGCCCACACTAGGGGAAGAGATGTAATACTTCATCTGCCCATGGAACCCTACGAATATCCCCCAAAAAACCCGGGCGATGGTACCCTTCTATTGGACATGGACAATGAAGAGTTACTGAAAAAACTTGAGACAGATATAGGCGCGGTCCCCTTTATAAAAGGTGTAAACAACCACATGGGATCCAAATTTACGGAAGATAAAGAAAAGATGAGGGTTGTTCTAAATGAGCTTGAAAAGAGGGGGCTGTTCTTTCTTGACAGCAGGACATCGAAAAATACTGTTGGTTATTCCGTAGCTAAGGAGATGGGTTTAAAGGTTGCGGAGCGCAACATTTTCTTGGATAATAATCAAGACCTCAAATCAATCAACGCCCAGATTTACAAACTGGCCAAACTCTCCTTGAAAAATGGTTCTGCCATAGGTATTGGTCATCCCCACCCGGCTACGATTAAAGCATTGAAACAGATGATACCAGAACTGAAGGCAAAAGGGATAGAAGTGGTACCAGTATCACAACTAGTGAAATAAATACAGTTAACGGTTAATAGTTAATAGTATTTGGTAAGGATTAATTAAAGATGCCAGGAAAGTCTAAAGTATCTTATCCCAAACAGATAGAGGCTCTTTTGAAGATCAGCGAGGCAATTACCTCTGATCTTTACCTGGAAGATATATTGCGGTTGATAGTAGTAGTCACAGCAGAGGTTATGAACTCAAAAGTATGTTCTTTATGGCTGATTGATGAAAAAGATAAGGTATTGAAAATCAGGGCAACTCAAAGCATGAGCCAGGAATATTTAAAGGAAAGAAGTTTAAAACTGGGGGAAGGAATAGTTGGTTATGTTGCCAAAAAGAATAAACCGGCTGTCATCATAGATGTCCAGAAGGAACCCAGGTATAAAGAGAAAGAACTTGCAAAAAAAGAGGGATTGGTCTCTATGCTAAGTGTTCCAATGCGTGTAAAGGATAGAGTAATAGGGGTAATAAACTGCTATAAATCAACTCCATATAGATTCTCCGAAACAGATGTAAATGTTTTGACCACTGTAGCGAATCAGTCAGCCATAGCCATTGAGAATACAGAATTAATGGTCAAAACCAGGGTTATTCAAGAGGAATTAGAAACCCGTAAATTGGTGGAACGAGCCAAAGATATACTGATGCGTGATCGAGGGCTTTCAGGTGAAGATGCATTTCGCAGAATACAGAAACAGAGCATGAACACCCGTAGGTCCATGAGAGAGATAGCAGAGGCAATTATCCTGGCAAAAGAAATTTGATGGCTTCGTTTCCTTCATTTCTATTTTTTAAATGATTCCAACTGCATAGTCATATCCCATTCCCCTGCTTCATAGATATGGCTGCTTTTTTCCTTCACAATTGATTTAACCAGACCAACTTTGGGGGCATACCAAGAGTAATGCTCTACAGTAACAGCAATAATAATTGTGCCACCAAATATGTTAAGATTTGTTTGCGTGTCACCAAGACCATTAACCTTAATACATCCCTCGAATGTACCGGCAGGGACTGTAACCTTCTCATCTATACTTTCAATAGTATATTTTAGCTTAACAGGAACGTTGCTAAGAGACGTCCTGGCCATCCGTTCCCATGTTGTTCCTGCTTTAATAGGATATTTTATAATATAAAACGTAGATGATTTCTTTTCTTGCCCTACAGGTACTGGTTGTTGTTCTGTAAATTCGTATAAACCACCTGCATCTTCAATTAGAAAAGAAAGGCGACTTTGACCTCCTATTTCCACTTTTTGCGGTGTTACTTTTTTACCTTTTAATTCTTGTGGGGCAAGGTTAGTAATAATCGTTTTCTCAGCACCATTGATAGCATGTGAACCGAAGGTATTCTGATATTTCCATGTCATCCCTTCCTTTAGGGGATAATAGGTCTCTATACTTTTACTACAGCTGACTAACATCGCAAACACAAATAATGTTAAAAATAGAATCCCAACAGTGAATTTGTTTTTCATTTAGGGTCTCCTCTCTTTATTCCTATCCCGTCCGTATCTGACAATGCACTCTCTCTATTGGTAAACTTATAGATAAAATTCTGTTGACAGTTCCTTTAAAAAAGAAGGTGACTGTTCAGCATTTTTTAACACACCTGAGTTTAGACTGTCAAACACTTTATTTTCACCAGCTTTTTTCCCCTTGACTTTCCGTTCCCCTCCATATAGAATGCTCCATTAGTAATAGACATTCTTGTCAAATGCTCCAGCCTAACTTGTCGGAGCAGCCATGCCTTGGGCAAGATGCGTTAAGTATATGTGGACTTTCAGAGCCTGAGCGGCGGCTTCACCGGCAATTCCTCCGTATTCATCCTAAACGTCCCAAGATACAAACTAAACCAGCCGGATACTAATCCATCGGCGGTACCTTGCCTTTTTGGGCAATACGCCTGAGGAAATAAGGAGATATATGTCATTTTCATCGTTTGCACTTCATCCACATCTGTTGAAAGCCCTTCAAAAAAAGGGTTTCGACCAACCTACACCAATCCAGCGGCTGGCTATTCCACGCCTTCTACAGGGACATGATGTCATGGCCACGGCTGTAACTGGAAGCGGTAAGACTGCTGCCTTCCTTCTCCCCATTCTTCATCAGTTGATCGGCAAACCCCGGGGAATAACAAGGGCACTTATCCTTGCCCCCACGCGGGAGCTTGCCGTGCAGATAGTGGATCATCTTCAGGATATTGCCATTTACACGCCTATTAAGAGCGCTGCTGTATACGGAGGCGTTTCTCCTGTTCCCCAGGAAAGGGCATTCCGAAAGGGGGTGGACGTTCTTGTCGCCACACCCGGTCGCCTCCTTGACCATCTAAGGAACAATTATGCCCGACTCGATGGTATTAGCCATTTAGTACTCGATGAGGCGGACCGTATGCTAGATATGGGTTTTCTGCCTGATATCAGACGCATCCTGGGATACCTTCCAGAGCGTCGTCAGACTCTTTTCTTTTCGGCTACCCTTCCCCCGCCCATCGTGACACTGGCCAGGGAGATGCTCAAGAATCCTCTTTCTTTTAATATAACGACGAAGCCTGCTGCTGCGGAGGGAATCACCCATGTGGCATATCCTGTAGCACATGAGCTTAAATCTACACTCTTTCTCGCCCTCCTCAAGCAGAGTATGTCAAAGAGTGTACTTGCCTTTACCCGTACCAGGCATCGGGCCAACCGGCTGGCCGACTTCCTCGAAAAGCACGGTGTTGCATGTGCCCGTATTCACGGTAACCGCACACAGGGACAGAGAACCGAGGCCATGAACGGATTTAAACGCGGGCTGTTCCGTGTCCTTGTGGCAACGGATATCGCCGCCCGGGGTATAGATGTGAAGAATCTCGGTCTCGTCTGTAACTTTGATGTGCCTCCCATTGCCGAGGATTACGTTCACAGGGTAGGCCGGACCGGCAGGGCAAGCGCAACAGGTGATGCCTGCACCCTTGTCTCTCCCAACGAGGAGAAAGCGTTTCGCTCGATTGAACAGAGTCTTGGCCATTCTATGCCGAGGCATAAGATACCTGGTTTTGACTATAAATATAAACCTTCAGAACGTTTCGAGATTCCCCTCGAAGAGAGGATTGCTGCCCTTCGCACCCGGAGAAATGGTGAACGTGTCCGCCGAAAGGTAAAAGCCGAAGTGAAGGGACGTACACAAACCGGGCGACGCTTTGCCGGACAGGGAGGGGAGAGCATACATAATACTTCCCAAACCAGAATTACCCCCAGGTATCTTCGGGACAGGGCAGAGGGACCTTCGAAACAAAAGGGAACAGCTTCCCGAAGGTTCTCTACAGAGAGAAGTTCGAGGTAGTCGCAGGAGGGAGGAGGGATGAAACTCGCCTGCATACCTCCAGGTATTTTCGAAGCCCTCTTCATCTTGAAGTACTGGGTCCTGATTATTCCCTCTGCTGATAATTTAATTAAAACTTCTTTTTGTACACATGGCAGTACGGTTGCTGTTTTTTCTTGTCGTAGTAGTCCTGATGGTACTCTTCCGCCTTCCAAAAGGTACCGGCGGGAAGTACTTTTGTTACGACTTTATATCCTTTAGTTTTGAGTATATCTATTAACTTATGAACAATCTTTTTCTCACCATCGTTTTTATAAAAAATGGCGGATAGATATTGTTTCCCAATATCTGGCCCCTGACCATCGACTTGTGTTGGATCATGAATCTCGAAGAAAAATTTAGCAAGTTTCTCATAATTCACTTTGGTCGGGTCATATGTTACTTCGACAACCTCTAAGTGGCCAGTATTTCCATGAGTCACATCTTGATAGGAGGGGTTTGCCATAGAACCTCCCATATAACCTGAGACTGCCGAAATGACACCATCTTTATGCTCAAAGAGATGCTCTACACCCCAAAAACAGCCTCCTGCAAAGTAGGCTTTTTCTCTATGAGGTTCTTTTTTATTTGATACAAATACCAACGAGATGGAATTGACACAATGTCTAATATTCTTCTCTGTTAGTCCTTCTCCTTCAAAAATGTGGCCTAAATGTGCCCCACAATTTGCACACAATATCTCGGTTCTTTTTCCATCAACATCCTTTTGTCTTTTAATGGCTTCTTTGATTTCATCATCAAAGCTTGGCCATCCACATGTAGATGCAAACTTATCGTCTGAACTATAAAGTCGTGCATTGCATCGTTTGCAGTGGTAATAACCCTTTTTAAAAAAGTCGTTATATTTCCCACTGAAAGGGGCCTCTGTACCTTTTTGGACAATGACTCTTTCTTCTTCCGTTGAAAGCTTGTTGTACGCCCTTTCAGCCATAGCCGGTCCCTCCAAGCATGAGATTAAGTTAAGCATTAATACTATTGAAAACACCATTATTGTATACTTTCGCATGAATTCTCCTTTTCAAACACATCATGTTTTAATTCAACGGCCGGCGAAGCTGTCCTGCTGGAATGTTAGGCATATGCTATTCCCCTATTTTTTACCTACGAGGAGATAAGGGCGAATATTTTCAAGTTTTTTTGGGCCAATTCCGCGTATGTCTTGGGCTTCATACTCTGGTACCATGCATCCCGAAAGAGGAAAAGTTGCAATCTGCTCCGAGCGCCGAGTTAATCTATCAATCATCCGCTGAGCATACACGGGGGAGTCTTGTGCAATATACTCGTAGATTGCCAGTAGATGCTCCACTGCTGTGTTTGTCCAATGTACTCTCACTTTGACAACCCGAACTTAGCACGAACATCTTTTACATCAATAGTTCGACCAGCCTTGCTATCTTCAAGCCCGGCTTCGATGGCTTGCCGAACATAGATTTTGTACATCAAGTCATCCCAAGTGGCATTCTCAGGCAGCTTTTCCAATAGATGGTACGCTTCTTCCTTGACGTTGGTAGCCTGCATTATTTAAACCCCCTTTACATTAAAGTTACGGTTAAACTAATTCACAGTGCCGAACGAGTCTGTAGAAAAACCCCTTTGGCAGAGAATTAGTTTCCCGATCAGCTTAGACTTTTCAGATTGTTAATTATTTAACAATCTCAAATATGTTCTTAGGATCATCTAATACTTTGAACTCCCACTTGCCAAAACGTCCATCAGCATTTACAGCATTAACCCATTCCTTTGCTGCTTGCCATTTCGCTTTGTCCTGTTCTGTAGTCTGACCTTTTACTTCCAGAATGAGATTTCTCCTATCTTCAAATCTGATGATGAAGTCAGGGTAATATGTTTTAGTCTGACCTTGCCAGAGGTAGTAAATCTCAAAGCCTAAGTGGTCATTCTTGACCCAAGACATAATTCCTTGGATGCGATTGCGCTCAAATTCAAAGCCGACTTTCTCCCAGCCAGAATCAACAACGATATGACTGATCTGACTTTTTTGGATTGGTTGAGTAGGCTTTGTGGTCCACCATATCATTGATGTAGCTGTTGAGCGAACAGGGCGGACGGGGTCGAGTATTAACGATGGCGATTCTTTGCTTGTACTTCTAATCGCATTACCGACATGGTTGATGATTTTTTGCATATTGAGAGCAATCAGGATGTTTCTCAATCGTTCAGTTCCATAAAATAAAGGCAGTTTCATCTCAAGTTTGCTTGAAGTTATAAACTCCTCAATAATACGATAGGCTTGATTGATATGACTTCCCGAATCACCCGGCCAGTTCTTTCCAAACTGCTCGTGAAGTCGAACAGCTCCTTGCAACAGATACTTTTGAAGGCGGTGTTGTTCTGCAAGCTTTTCAAGATCAATTTCGCTCAACTGATCGAATTTAGGCTTTCCATCAATAACCGGAGCGACTTCAACAACGGTGGGTGCATCTTCTGCCGAAAGAACAAGAGGACTAACCTTTGACCAGTCAATTTCTATGAAGTAACATAATTTGTAATCAACCCTGAGAACATGAGGCCATTTGATCTCTTTCTCTGTCCGCTCAGGAATAGGCTGAATTTTTGTTTTAGGTTTTTCCTCTTTTGGCTCACCCTCTTTTTGTTCAACCGGCAGAAATGTGAAAGGAACACCGAAAACTGTAACATATTCCGGTGCAAAAATTTCTTTTTGAGATTTCTCGTCAAAATAGGTGTCGTAAGAAATCCGGCGAAGTCCACGCCCGATGACCTGTTCACAAAGGAGCTGGCTAGTAAACGCTCGAAGTCCGATAATATGCGTAACAGTTCTTGCGTCCCACCCTTCGGAAAGCATGTTCACTCCGATGACACACTGCACATCAGCTCCAGCTCGACCTTTTTTACCGACAGTGTTTAACCGTTCGCGTTCTTGCATAACAAGTTCTTTTTTTGAACCAGACAATTTATCAGATTCGTCTGCTTCCAGCTTGTCAAGCGCATCCTGGTCAATGCGGAGCAAATTGTTTTTTTCACCGAGTTCTTCAATGGCAAAATAGCCGTTAGTGAAAGAGTACTCGAGGCGAGCCGCTGTTTCCGTGCGGTTGCAAATCATAATCATGACAGGTGGGGTTTCACGAGGCGGATTTTGCTTTTCCCACTTCTCTTTTTCTTTCAGCCAGTCACCGCCGAGAATGTTTACCGCGTTACGTACAAGGTCAGGTAACCCTTCATGAGGTTCCGCCCTTTTGTTTAAATCGTCTTTCACTTCTGGATAAATATGGAACAGCTTCGACTTTAAATCTGAGCCCATCATCGAATCATCGCGTACAGCGACTTTCGGTGTTTTGACCAAACCACTTTCGATGGCGTCATTCAGACCGAAGTCACACACAATCCAGGGGAAAAGCATTTCACCCTGAATGTTTCTCCCGGTCGGCTTAAAAGGTGTAGCAGTCAGGTCAAAGCACTTGAGAACGCCGCGCGCTTCATGGATACGGTCAATGCCGCTCACCCAGATAGTAGCTTTTTCCTGTTCGGATTTTTCTTCATCGCGAGTGGGACGGTGACAGTGATGTGCCTCGTCATTAATAACGAGAATATTTGAAGCATTGCCAAAATCAGGCAGAGCTCTGCGGACAAAAGCTTCTGCGCTCTCAGTGCCTTTCTTGACGACCTTCGGGCCATAGTTTTCGTTGATAGGTGCAAGTTTGTGCCAGTTTCTTACTCTTATCTTGACCTGCAATAGTTCCTGCCACATTACCGAGTCAACAATATTGAAGACCTGATAAAAATTATCCTCTTTTTCGGGAAGAAGCACCTGCAAGCGGTCGTGGACAGTCAGTCCCGGTGCTATGATGAGGATATTTTTGGAAAACCGCTGGTCTTTGGGGCTGGCAATTTTATTGAGAGCCTGCCACGCAATGAGCATGGCCATCACGACTGTTTTTCCTGTACCTGTAGCCAATTTCAGGCAAAGCCTCTGCCAGTCGCTTCCGTCGCCAGTTATTTGAATGCCCTGTTTTTCATGTTCCGGCGCCTCAGTAAGCCAGATGGCGGTTTCAACGGCTTCGAGCTGGCAGAAGAAAAACCGCTGTTCGCGCTGTTCTGTATCATTCCAGTACTGAAGCAGTTTTCTGGTGGTACCGGTGCAATTAGGATAACCCGCTACACGCCATTTTCGGACACGGGGGCGGATTATGTTCACCAGGTCAATAGTGACAAATTCGCCGGGATCGTCTACGTTTTTTGCGGTTCGCTGTGTGGCTTTCCAGTAGCCTGAGTCGCGGCGACCATCTAACAATTCAAATTCCTGCGTTTCCCTAATATATTTCCAATACTGTTTAGGTTCCTCATAGGGATTATTGATAATCAGGGTGTCAATAACTTTCTGAGCCATAGATTACTCCAATTCCTTAATAACAAAAGACTCAATACCGCGATTGTCGATAATCTTAACGGCAATCTTATTATTATCCCCGGCAGAAAATGGAATGGACTCTACACCTGAGAATTTTTCCAGCGCGTCTTCATTAACTTCGCTCTTGAGCACCTTGGCGAGTTTTGTCCAGTCACGCTTCTTATCGCCTTCGGGGAAGAAGACCTGATCAGGCATGAGGCTACGCTCATCGTAATCGGTATCTAAAAACCACATAGCAATATGCTTGGTGCCCTTTGAAATAATCTCACCGCAGGTGGGGTCATAATAGTCAAAGCCGTGGAGCTTTACCAAATACCGACCGTCTTTCTGCTTTTTCACTTCCACATCGGGTTGTCCGATGAGCCAGTAGCTTTGGTTCGATGAACGTTTCTTGCGTAAATCTGTGGTGAGGAGGTCAACGCTCATCTGGGCCTTGAGAATGGTCACGCCCGGCCAGTCCATCTGGTCGATGTCTTTGCTCGCTTCTGGGTCAAAGTGAAATGCCGCGAAAATAACAAAGTCCGGTTTTTCTTTAAGGCTTCGCGCTTCGGTAATGGCTGCCTCTGCCTGACGCTGTTCCAGCGGGCCGTAGTCGGGGCCGAAAGAAATGTAGGCCAGTTTGTTGGTGCCGTCTTTTTCAAGCACTTCCGCCCGCGCATGTAGAAACCGTGTAGCGGTCATGGGTTCCACACGGCTAAAAGTTATTGTCCGCCCGCCCACGGCGCGGATGCCAGTGCTTTTCAGTTCATCACGCCATTCCGCCTGCTTGCCGGTCTCACCAATGCGGGCAAGTTCCTGCCCGCTCACTTCCAGCTTCGGCAGATTGCCGTCAAAGGGTTTGACGCGAAGCGAAGGCACCGCCTCCACGGTGAAAGGGCCGGTGACGCGCACGGTACCGCTCACTTTGAACGGCTGGTCGTAAAGTGTTTCCTGTGCGGGTGGTTCGTTATTGGCAATAGATTTTAATGTGACATGAGGTACGGTCTTATATTTGAAGCCACTCTTGATGCCCTGCTCTGGATAGGCAAGTTCAAAGTAGTCAAACTTTGCGGTCATAAGCCTCTGTTTGGCAAGGGTGATGGCCACGCGGCTCGTGTCGCAGGTAATCCAGCGTCGGCCCCACCGCTCTCCCACGAAGGCTGTTGTGCCTGAACCACAGGTGATATCAAGAACGAGGTCGCCTGGGTCTGTGGTCATGAGGAGGCAGCGCTCGATTACTCTTGCTGCTGTCTGGACTACATAGAGTAGACCAGTTCCGATCTGAATTGATTCCCAACGATCGTTCATAGGAACAAAAGGAAAATCATCTACATACCTTTTATACCATAGTTGATTGCCAACCTTGGCTATCCTACCTGCTCTGACGAGTTGCAGACCTCCCTTTTCTGGGTCAGTCTTCCAATGCTTGTTTGGTGGAGCGAAAAAAGTTTCACCATTGAATAAAAAAGGTTTGTTTTCTTTTGCTGCACCATCAGATATAAGGGGGGTGAATCCAAACCGTTTGCCCTCGGGCAAA
Organism: Thermodesulfobacteriota bacterium; assembly: GCA_040757775.1. NCBI lineage: Bacteria > Pseudomonadati > Thermodesulfobacteriota > Thermodesulfobacteriota bacterium. Next base: position 93,159 of record JBFLWQ010000009.1, on the reverse strand, counting down.
GGAAGCTCACCTCTGATATGTTCAACTTTCAATCTTATATATTTCCCCTCTTTACTCTCGACGTAGTCATATCTATCCAATGAAGGATGACCTTCCCTCCTTGGTGTATATAGTTGATGATACTTAAACTTGGATTTATCTTTTGCATACCATACCAAAAAGTCAACGGTGACTCCAAGACCATTGCTTGCGATGCTTCCAGTTTTCTGAAATGAAATGATATTGCAGAAATTCTGAACGCCAAACACCTCATCACAAATCTCCCGTACGTGATGCACATTTTCATCGCTGATCTGCACAAATACGCTTCCGCTTTCATTCAATAGTTCCCGAGCTAACAGCAGCCGGTCACGCAAATGGGTAAGATATGAATGAATTTCCAGTTCCCATGTGTCGCGGAAGGCCTGAATCATCTCCGGCTCTGCCGGAATGTCGGCGTCGTTACCGTCCTTCACATCGCGCTTGTTCACAAAAGGTTGGAAGTTGCTGTTGTACTTTATGCCATAGGGGGGGTCTATATAGATCATCTGCACCTTGCCAGCCATGCCTTCTTTTACAAGGAGCGAGTTCATCACGAGAAGCGAATCGCCGGCAATGAGACGGTTGGTCCAGTCCTGCTCGTGGCGGTAAAAGTCGATGGCTTTGACAAGCGGCGGATTGTTTTCAGGTTCGTCGAAAAGGGAAAGCTGCTCTTCTGTTTTTTGCGGCTTAAGAAAAGACTTTACAATCCGGGACGGGTCAATCCGCTCGTGGATATGGAGCGAAACATTCTGCACTTCAACGTTCATGCCCTCTTTTTTACCAGCCCATGAAAGCGTGGGGTCTATGTGCGGGTCGTGCTGATATTTGGTGCGGCCATTGAGTTTATCGGTAGAAGTGGAGACAAGACCGACCGGTGGGTTGTTTTTCCGTTTTTTACCATTGTGGGTGTATGTGTCAATTTCAGTTTTGGGCGTTTTCTTTTTCCCTCGTGGCATGTTAACCTCAAATAATCTAGATTAGACTCATGGTATTTATTTCCGTATCACAGGTATAACGAGCCTGTAGGAAAAGTCCATTTTTAAGAAAGTTTCAAAATATTAGTTGTTATAAATCAATCAGTTACAAATTCATTTTTTAGAAATAAGGGTTTTTCTACAGGTTCAACGCCTGAATTCAGCGGCGGCTGTAAGCCATTCGCTTGATACTCTTAAGGAGAAGCTAAATCTTTACTTGACTCTTTTTGCCTAAAGGTAGTTACTCGTTAGCCGTCTTCTTTCTTTCCAACTATATCGCCGTTTTTGCTGAATCTAAATTTTAGTTTGTCTAAATATGCCTTTTGAGGCGGAACCAGAGATTCATGGGGGTTTTGGGGGTTTTGGGTTTTGGGGTTTTGTGGGGTTTTGGGGACGACCTTTGGGGTTTTGGGGACGACCTTAAATTCGTAAATAACTTTATTGAGCAGTGTAGATATTTAATTATTTAAGGTCGTCCCCTTTCCCTCCTCCTTAGTCATTCATTTGACCCCTGAAGAAAGTTGCCCCTATTTATTCTCCACAAACCCCACTTATAAGTTTTGCGACCACATACTCACATAGCATTGCTTTTGTCTCTCGTAATTAGCTTAAGTTCCTCAGTAATAACTCGCCTGCACATCGACTGAAGTACCCTAAACAGCACTCGTTCTTCGTGGCTAAGCCTATTCTTGCCTCTATGAACGATGCTCGATCTTACATCGTAGATTTCATTGAAGTCTTTGAGAATGTTCTTTCTCTCGCTGTGGCTCCTTCCTATGAGATAAGCACATCTGTTCCCTAACAGTTCTCTTATACTAAGTCTATCTCTATCTGTCTTATCTTTCTTATCTGCCTTATCCTGCTTTCCAAGCAAGATTTCCATTGTTACCATGCTTTGTACAAATGATAGTAGTTGGTTTTGTTCTAAATGGCTGTCAAAAAGCCACTGCGAAGCTAACAAGATATGCTTGGCCTTCTTTCGATTTTTAAATGCCGTCGATACTATATGAAGCTTGTTCTGAATCATCCCTTTTATTCCCTCTCTGTCAAGGCGTCCGCCAAGGTCATCTATTTCAAGCCTGTCAACTACCCCTGAAAGGTCTGAGGGAAGGTCATATTTACTCCATACTTCCCAGTTTTCTCCCAGTTGACGGTGTACAATTAAACCACGCACGGCAGGTAACACCATCCCAAAGGGATGAATGACTGGTCTCTCGTTGATTTTCATCAACCGAACCGCTAAGGAAAGCCCTATGAATTTTTTTATGTTGGCAATTGCTTCATGAACAGGGGCACTTTTCATGGAGTGACCGATGAAGCCTTCGGTATTTATCTGAAGGCATGAACCCTGTTTGTTCCACTGATTCGGCAGGTATCCTAGGTGTGTTGCCAATTCTGGATGAAGATGGATGTGTCCAAGTAGCTGTTCATCCCTTTTTTTATTACCAGACCGCAACGGATAAGTTCTATCAAATGTTTCATCAGAGGAAACAATTCTGAAATTTCTGTCAAACTCATGGTAACCAACTGCCTCTCGTAATTGCTGGCGAATGTTATTAGGAAGTTCAAGTGAGATCAAGTATGACCACGGGAGACTTTCAAAATCGTTGATTAAGCGGCTTGCAACTGCATGTAGGTCTTCATACCCAGGGAGTGTATTTAACAGGATTCCCTCGCTATCGGGGTTGTATGTGCCACTTTCCCCAATATCCCTACTTATTGTTTCGTAGATAAAATCAAAGAGTGGTAGTTCGCTGACATACTGATTTAGTTTGTCCCGGACCTCTCCGGTTGTTGGTAGTATCTCATCAACGTCATAGATATCCATCATCGAATCGGTATCTAGTACGATGTCTTTGATTACTTGGACGTTGGTAAGTTTTACTGCCACTGAATCGATTAGTCGGGATATGCACTCTTGATGCAATCCAAGTGCCATTTAGAATAATCCTTTATTTAATTTAGCAATTGCCCGATCATGCAATTTCACCGCTGTTTTTGAATTTCTTCGGGGAGAACTTCTTTCTCGTGGTCTAGTTCCTAAGAAAGCTCTATACCATACCCGGAAACTCTTTGGTCCTTATTGCCCTTAATTTTTTTGTAATATCATTTGTTACTTATAGAGTCTTCATAAATAAAAAAGGCGCCCTTCCTCTTTGCTCTCTGTAATCTCAGGAACTAAAGAAAGACGCCCTCATAATTACCTCTTTATGATTAGGGGCTACAAACTTATGTCTATAATTTAACCATGCACTTACCTATACCTCAATTATCGATTAAAATCTAGTCTTTTTTTGCTATTTTTACAAGGCCTTTTTAAACACAGGGGAAGTTAATTTTCTCTATAAAGACACTTGGTAAGATTAGAAAAAATTAGTGCTTGACAAACTCTAGAACTTTTCGTATAAACCTATCAGCTAAAACTCACATAATAATTAATACAATGAAGTATTAAATTATTTATACAGTGGGGTATCAGATTAGGAAGTGACAAAGGTGTCCAATAAAGAGGGCACCTTTTTTATTTAAGCAAAGAATAATGGTGTCTAATCAAATTTTTTATTTGGTGTATAGAGAAAGGAGATTTTTATGAATTTACAGCAACCAAACGCAAATGATGCAACCAGAACCACCAACCGCTCCCGGAGTGTAGTCCCGATGAGCGGCCTTTGTACCCGTTGTCTGGACGGTTGCAGGGGAAACTGTGAAGTCTTTAAGGCTACTTTCCGGGGCAGGGAATTGATATATCCTGGCCCATTCGGAGAGGTTACTGCTGGTGGAGACAAAGACTATCCCATTGACTATTCCCATCTCAATATTCAGGGATATGCTCTGGGAGCAGAAGGACTGCCCTCAGGGATTATCGGTAACCCTGATACCGCAACTTTCCCTGCGGTAAATACTGAGACTGAATATGGATGGGATATCAAGGTGAAGATGAGGGTTCCTATTTTTACCGGTGCTTTGGGTTCTACCGAAATAGCCAGGAAGAACTGGGAACATTTTGCCATCGGTGCAGCCATAAGCGGGGTAACATTGGTATGCGGTGAGAACGTTTGCGGTATTGATCCCCAGCTTGAACTCGATTCCAATGGCAAAACTATCAAAGCCCCGGATATGGACAGGCGAATTGAGACCTATCGCAGATACCATCAGGGTTATGGTGAAATTCTTGTTCAAATGAATGTGGAAGATACCAGACTCGGTGTTGCAGAATACGTTAGCAAAAAACACGGTCTTAATACCATTGAATTAAAATGGGGACAGGGGGCTAAGTGTATCGGCGGTGAAATCAAGGTCAACAGCTTAGAGCGGGCTTTGGAACTCCAGAAACGCGGCTATATTGTCACTCCTGACCCTTCCAACCCTACAAATCAGGCTGCCTTCAAGAGTGGTGCAATCAAAGAGTTTGAACGTCACAGCCGACTTGGATTTATAGACGAAGAGGGCTTTTATGCCGAGGTTCAACGTTTGAAGAATCTTGGGTTCAAACGAGTCACTTTGAAAACCGGCGCTTATGGTTTGAGGGAACTGGCTATGGCTATCAAATGGTCATCAAAGGCTAAAATTGATTTACTTACTATTGATGGTGCTCCAGGAGGAACCGGCATGAGTCCCTGGCGGATGATGGAAGAGTGGGGGATGCCCAGTCTTTACCTCCATGCTGCGGCTTACGAATTCTGCAAGAAACTGTCTGCCAAAGGCGAACGCGTCCCAGATGTTGCCTTTGCCGGTGGGTTTAGCAGTGAAGACGGTGTATTCAAGGCACTCGCTATGGGTGCACCTTTTACCAAAGCAGTTTGCATGGGAAGGGCATTGATGATTCCGGGTATGGTTGGTAAAAATATTGCCAAGTGGATCGAAGAAAAGGATCTTCCAAAAACCGTCAGCGAATTTGGCTCAACCCCGGAAGAGATCTTTGTTTGTTATGAAGAAGTTGCAGAGCTGGTTGGCAAAAAAGAGATGAATAATATTCCTTTGGGTGCTTTAGGGATTTACAGTTATAGCCAGAAGATTAAGGTAGGGCTGCAGCAGCTAATGGCCGGTGCCCGATGCTTTAGCATACCTGCAATTACGCGAAGGGAGCTTATGTCCCTGACTGAAGAATGTGCTAAAGTTACCGGAATACCCTATCTGATGGATGCCTACAGAGAAGAAGCTCTGGCAATTCTGGACGCGTAACACTCATCGGTATCTATGATACAAAAAACCCGGCAAAACGCCGGGTTTTTTATTAGTTACAATAGTGACACTCTCGTAAAAAGTCCCCAAAGCCGTCACTCCGGTGAAAGCCGGAGTCTAGAAGTGCTTGAATTTACTGGATTCCGGCTTCCGCCGGAATGACAAGAAAAAGAGTTTCCTGACTTTTTACGAGTCCATCAATAGTCAATGTGAAATGACGAAAGATAGATTGAACCTGTAAAATCAATCCGTTGAGTCTTTGGAAGGGCTACTGACAGAATCATCACTCTTCGTAGTCTCTGTCTTAGTATCTTTCTGGTCAGCACATCCACTTTTTTTCGCATAATCAGTGGCATACCAACCGGTTCCTTTTAAATGAAAGGAACACTGTGAGATTAATTTGGTTACCTCACCTGAACACGATGGACATTTTAAAGGGGGGGGATCAGAGAACTTTTGCAAAATTTCAAATCCCTTCCCGCAATTTTTACAATTATACTCATAGATTGGCAACTTAACTACCCCCTTCTCCTCATCTTGAGACCTTTGAATTTATAATTAAATCACCTTTCTGTCATTCCGTGCTTGACACGGAATCCATTGTTTTCAAGCGGTTCTGGATTCCGGCTTTCGCCGGAATGACACGAGGGAAGCGTTTTTCAAAGGTCTCCTTATGTCAAAAGCTACATCCTAATATAATAATCTTTCCTGTCTTGTCAACAGCCTGCGGGGGAAAAGATACTATCCCCTATTTCTACCTATCCAATTATGAAACTACCCAAGTTCCCATCGGTAACTACGGTAGTGATTCAGGACACGGTTTACCCCCCGGTCTTTCATTGATTTCAGCATCTCATAAGTAATAGAATGGACATTTGCTTCTTCCAACTCTTTTTCTTCAGGTGAAGCAGAAAAGTTCTTAAAGTATTTATTAAATCTTACAACGTGAGAGAGTTCGTGAGTAACTATATATAACATTAATGGCTTTAATTCTATTCTATTAAACGACCTCTTGACAGCATTTAGTATCCTGTTATCCTGCAGGCAAATCCTATAAAGATCAAAGAACAGTGGGGGACTGGAATCTTTCTCTTTTACGCATTCATACTTACATATCTGGGCAAAGGCATTATCCGTTATTTCTACCTGGCTCAGATGTGCAAGCGTTTTAAGCTCGTAATGACAATTCCTCCACTCTTCAGAGGATATGTTGAAATAAGCAGTCACCAGGTCTTCAGCCAGATCTATTGACTCCTCGACCATATATATTTCTTTGTCGCCAAAATGTAAACGTTTTCCCATAACCTTAATCTTCAGGTAACTCCATCTACAGCAAAAGGAATTTTAATAGAATAACCCTCGATGAATTACATCAAAAAATTAATACTGAGGGGAAAAAGTATACTTATCTTCCAAATTTCTTGTTATAAAATATAACCCATGTATGAAAAAATGGCAAGGGATATTTAGATTTTTTTATTTGCAAATTACGATGAATAAAATTATAAATAAAAAAAGTAGAGAAGGATAGGTGTACGAAAAGGAGTGGACAGCTTGAGAGAAGTGAATTTGAATTATATCTTTGGGCCTGTACCTTCCCGAAGGTTAGGCTTTTCTTTAGGAGTTGATATAGTCCCTTTCAAGACATGTACCCTCGACTGTGTGTACTGCCAACTGGGCAGGACAACCAGAAAGACAGTAAAAAGGGGGGAATTTGTAGCACCAAAGGATATCCTTCCTGAGCTGAGCTATGCTCTGCACCAAAGACAGAGTATAGACTACATCACTCTTTCCGGTTCTGGTGAGCCTACCTTAAATTCCAATATCGGAGAGATTATCAACGCGGTCAAAGGGATAACGAATACCCCTGTTGCCGTAATAACCAATGGAACTTTACTTTACCAAAAGGGGGTAAGAAATGCCCTGCGTAACGCTGATCTTGTTATTCCTTCCCTGGACGCTGTTACACAAGAGGTATTTGAGAAAATAAACCGCCCCCATAGTTCATTGGAAGCAGGTCGGATAATCGATGGGTTAAAATCCTTTAGCAGAGAGTTTAGTGGGGAAATATGGCTTGAAATAATGTTTGTCAAGGGGCAAAATGACCATCCTGGCGAAGTGGAAAAGATCAAAACCATAGTTTCGGAGATAGATCCTAAAAAAATTCAGCTCAATACCGTTACTCGTCCCCCCGCTGAAAGTTTTGCAGAAGGGCTATCCGTGGAAGAATTGCAGGCGATAAAAACCATATTGGGGGAAAAATACAGCGTTATAGAAGAATTCCAAAAGAAAGAACAAGATAGCAGTGAAGTAGATATAAAGTCAGCAATAGTCAACCTTGTGAGACGACGCTCGATTACCCTCCTTGATATTTCAAGCTCTCTCGGCATACACATAAACGAAGCAATCAAGTACTTAAAAGACCTTCAGAAACAAAAGATTATACGGATCGTTGTTCACGATGGGCAGGACTACTATAGGCAGATGGACGAGTTTCAGGAAGGTAGCCACTGAATGCCCCCCGGGAAACAGATAACGGAGTTTGGGAAATAGCCTGGAAAAAACGGATATATGATTATTCTAAAGTCTAAAGAAGAGATTGAATTACTGAGAAAGAGTAACTGGATTGTTGTACATATATTAAAGGCATTAAGGAAAATTATCAAACCAGGGATCACTACATTAGAGTTAGATTCCTATGCGGAAGAGCAGATAAAAAAAAGGGGTGCCATCCCTGCATTTAAGGGATACCGCGGTTTCCCGGCGAGTCTGTGTGTTTCTGTTAACGAACAGTTAGTACATGGGATTCCAGATTCAAGGAGGTTAAAAGAAGGGGATATTGTGAGCCTGGACCTGGGCGTAGTTCTCAACGGATTCTATGGTGATGCTGCTATTACTGTCCCTGTTGGGAAGATAAGTCAAGAGGCTGCAAGATTGCTGGATGTTACACAAAATGCCCTCTATAAGGGAATTGAACAGGCTAAAGCAGGAGGCAGACTCCATGATATATCCTATGCTATTCAATCTTGGGTTGAAGGGAACGGTTTCTCTGTAGTAAGGGATTTTGTAGGCCATGGGATAGGCAGAAACCTCCATGAAGAACCACAAATCCCCAATTTCGGTCTCCCCAATAGGGGTGTACAGTTAAAGGCTGGGATGGTATTAGCATTGGAGCCTATGGTTAATGTTGGGACATGGAGGGTTAAGGTTGAACCCGACGGCTGGACAGTCGTAACGATGGACGGGAGTCTATGCGCTCATTTCGAACATACTATTGCAATTACAGATGATGGGCCTGATATTTTAACCTTGATACCTTGACCATTATATACCAATTGATGGTACTAGCCGCTCCTCAACTGCCAGCTCGATATCTCTCACCTTACTGAATCTGCAGAATGTTTTACTGTAGATATCGACAAAGTATATACTCTGGAATCTATCGAAACCTGCCTTTTTAATCGCTGTTACAGAGGAATTATTTGAGGACAGGACAAATGTAAGGACAGTTTGATACCCTTTTTGCCTTCCATAATAGAGTATGGCTGTTAGTATTTTAGGAAAGAGATTACTCCCCCGTAATTCAGGTTTTGTAAAGGCATCATACAGGTATATCTCATTATTTTTCAATCTTATCTTCCTGCCAATTTCCCCTATATATGCTTCACTTGATGCCACCCAGCAATAAGAGACAATTTCCTCTCTAAAGCAAGCAGCACAACAGATGTCCCCCTTTTTTAACCGGTCTTCAAAGATATCACTGTGTTGGTTACACCCATTAATCAGTGTTTCTTTTGTGTCAGAGGATTCATCAGTAATAAAATGTATCTCGGGAGAGATATTTTCCCTCACATATGGTATTTCTTTCCTTAAATTGAAAGAGAACAGCAACAGAGTTCCATAGTTGACCCAATCCCACTCTTTTTCTTTAGTGTACAGTTTCACTAAGTCATTATCAGTCAGCATATTTTTACGAGTCCATCAACCTTTGGTTCACTTTTGGGAACTGTAGAAGTTTATCAAAAACTCTGCGTCTTTGGGGGATAGGTTGAAATGCAAAATAGCTTTATTTACAAGTTGTTGCACAGCTTGATCAGGGTTTTCCTGCAATTGTTCAGAAATCCATTTTACTGCCCTTTTTATATCTTCCCCTTTTGGTAAGATGGAACTCATAGTTACATACTCCTTTACAATAGATTCTTTTGTTAGTGGTATCCATCCATAAATAATAGCCTCCCGTATAACTATGTCAAGGACTTTTTTGGGTAAGTTTAAATTGCAATCATTTAAATTAATTCTTGACAACTTTATATATAATATATAATATATTATATATTATAGTGTCAAGTCTTTTATTGAGAAGAAAGGAAGATCGATGTTCAAGACAATTTCGAAAGAAGTGAATTCGTTAAGCAGTGTAGTTTTTAATGCGCTCAAAAAAGCGATTTTCTCAGGTCAGTTGAAGCCCGGACAAAGGCTTGTAGAGTCGTCTCTGGCTGCTCAGTTTGGGGTAAGTTCTATTCCTCTAAGGGAAGCTATAAAGAAACTGGAAGCAGAAAAGCTTGTAGAAGTAATTCCATATAAGGGAGCTCATGTTGCGAAAGCTTCGCCTCAGGATATAGAATACATGTATACCATTGTGGGAGTACTGGAAGGATATGCAGCAAAATTGGTGACTCCCATGTTAAAGCCATTACATCTGAATAAATTGAAAAATCTTCACCTTCAGATGCAGAAGGAAGAGTTAAAAAAAGAGGGGAAGAATTGGCTTAAGGTAAATAATGAATTCCATCGTATCTTTTTAGATGTTTGCCCACTGACGAACTGGACAAATTTAATATATGATAAGATTGGTTCTCTTGGCCAGTATTGGTATATTGCGTTTTCTATCCCTGGATTGCTGGATAATGGAATACTTGGACATGGAAGAATCATAGATGCCTTTGAAAAGAAGGAATCAGAGTTAGTTAGAAACCTGGTTGAAAGCCATAGAATAATAACAGGTCAAGTGCTGAGAAAGCATCTTGAGAATATAGAAGTGGCCTAGTTTGAGTATTCTAAACGAGCTAATAATATTTCGAAAGAATGACACAAAATGAACAAATAAATGTTAGGAAAGGAGGAACTGAATGGATTTCAAATTTACAGAAGCACAGGAGATATTGAGAAAAAGCGTCCATGACTTTGTTGAAAAGGAATGCCCAAGAGAGTATGTAAGGAAGCTCGACGAAAACAAGGAGTATCCTTACGAAGTCTATGACAAGATGGTCAAGTTAGGCTGGATGGGCTTGCCTTACCCTGAGGAGTACGGGGGCAGCAATTGTGGTGCTGTGGAGTTTCTTATAGTCACCGAAGAACTGGCCCGTTATGCTTACGACATGGCCGCAGTCTGGGGGATTCCTGTGCTTATGGGTCTCAATATTATAGCTCACGGGACTGAGGAGCAGAAGAGTCTTTACATACCCAGGATATTAAACGGAACGGTGAGATTTTCCATTTCCATCACCGAGCCTGGTGCCGGCAGTGATTCTGCTGCCGTATCTACAGAGGCGGTGCCGGATGGGAATGATTACATCCTGAACGGGCAGAAGGTTTTTTCTACCGGAGCGCATCTTAAGGACAATATAATTCATATGGTAGCCAGAACCGACAAGACGGTCAAGAAACACAGGGGTTTGACTATATTTATGGTTGATTCCCGATCGCCGGGCCTTGACATTCGCAGGTTGAATACTCTGGGGAGGCACATAATCGGCACCAATGAGATATTCATAGAGAACGTCAGGGTTTCGAAGGATAACATTCTGGGAGGGGTGAATAAAGGGTGGGATGCTCTTTTATCCCAGCTTGAGCACGAAAGGCTCTTTACTTGCGGGCTGTATGTGGGCAACGGCAAGCAGGCGGTTGCTGACTCCATTCAATACGCAAAGGAGAGGGAGCAGTTTGGTCAGCCCATAGGCAATTTTCAGGCTATCGGGCATATGCTGGCGGACATGTATACCGAGGTACAGGCAGCACGTCTTCTTACATACCATGTGGCAAACATGATTGATGAAGGGATTCCTTGTATAAAGGAAGTTTCTATGGCCAAGCTTTTTGGTTCAGAGACACTGGCCAGGGTTACGAATAAGGGTATGCAGATACTTGGAGGGTATGGCTTTATGATGGAGTACGACATGCAGCGTTATTTTCGTGATGCCAGGGTTGCAACAGTAACCGCAGGTACTTCTCAGATTCAGAGGACTATTATCGCCAGGCAGCTGGGGCTTAAGGTATAAAATAACTATACAACTTTTTTTATTACAGATGGAGGCGGAAAAATGGGATGGACTGAATGGAAACAGATAGAGAAATTTGGTTTTAAGGACATAATCTACGAAAGCAAGTACCACAGCGAAGGAGGAGGAGTAGGGAGAATCACTATCAACAGGCCTAAGGTCTATAATGCATTCACGGGCGATACCGTAGATGAGATGTGTATCGCATTGGACGATGCCAGTCATGATAAGACTCTAGGTGCTGTAGTTCTTACAGGCACTGGCGACAAAGCTTTTTGTACCGGAGGTGATGTATCATGGGAAAAGGAAGGGCAGGATGATCCGAGGAGGGGTTCCCGATTTGTCCTCTCAGGGGGCAGACCTGTAGTAAACTCCTTTGTTCGCAGATGCCGAAAGCCTGTGATAGCAGCGGTAAAAGGCTATGCAATCGGGGGAGGCAATCACCTGGCGTATATGTGTGATTTTACCATTGCAGCAGATAATGCTAAATTCGGGCAAACTGGGCCACGGGTGGGAAGCCCTGCTGACGGTTTCTGTGTTGCCTATCTAACCTTTGTTGTGGGTGCTAAAAAGGCGAGAGAAATCTGGATGTTGACCAAACAGTATACTGCCCAGGAGGCATTAGAGATGGGGTTGGTTAATGCAGTAGTCCCTCTTGAAAAACTGGATGAAGAAGTGGACAGTTGGTGTGAACGGATTCTAGCTCATTCTCCGGACTGCATATCAATATTAAAGGCCAGTTTTGATAGTGTTATTGACTATCTTGATGGATCTCTGGGACGATTCCAGAACCTTATTGCCCCGGATTTCTTCGATGGCATGGATGTCAGAGAAGCCCAGGGCGCCTTCTTTGAAAAGAGAAAACCAAATTTCTGGAAACACCGGTCAAAATAATATGGTGAGTGGCATTCCACAGGGAAGCTACTTAGCAAAAGGGAGGTAACACCATGGAAAAGAAAGATGCATTTTGTCGGTACAGGTTCGTGGGTGCAGTTTTTTTGTTTTTGTTTTCTTCCTTATTTCTTGGAAGCCTCTTTGTGTATGCAGGAGGGGTTAGAGGTGTAACGGATGATACCATTGACATCGGAGTCATATTGGCTCAAACTGGTCCTGTGGCAGATACAACCGTACCCATAACCGAGGGGATCAGGAACTACTTCCAATACATAAACGAACAGGGGGGCATTTACAACCGCAAGGTTAAATTGATCGTAGAAGATGACCGATATACTATACCATTAGCCATGGCAGCCTTCAAGAAATTGATCTTTAGAGATGAAGTTCTTACGATCCTTGGTATGGGAGGGAGTGGACAGACCAAGGCTTTTTATCATAGCATAGAAAAGAATAGAGTGCCAGGTATCATCATAAGTCTAGCTGAGGACATGATCAAGCCATGTAAACGGTATCTTTTTATCCCATGTGCTACGTATGAGGATGAGATTAAAGTCATTTTCAAGTACTTAATAGAGGATTTAAGAGTCATAAACCCAAGGATAGGCTTTATTAACTTGGATATCGAATATGGTAAAATTGGTAGGGCTGCGGCTGTGAAGACAGCTGAGTCCTATGGCATCAAGATGGTTGCCATGGAAATAATTAATCTTGCAGCTACAGAGGCTACAACACAGGTACTTGCCATGAAGAAAGCCAAGGTAAACCATGTGATCTTGCAGACAAGTAATGTAACAGCTGCTGCATTCTTACGTTCAGCAAAGATGCTTGACTTTAATAGTAACTTTATCGGAACCTATTATGTATGTGATGACGATGTTGTGAGAATAGCTGGCGACGCAGCACGTAATCTTATCGGGGTTCATTCTTTTGCTTCATGGCACGAGGATGCAGAGGGGGTAGCTCAAATGAGGGGAATTACCCTTAGATACAAGCCTGGCACAGAAAAGCCGATGCGTAATAAGTTCTATACCCAGGGATGGGCTATTGCCTTAATATGCGCTGAAGGTTTGAAGAAAGCAGGCCGCGATCTGACCATAGAGGGCTTTGTCGATGGTATAGAGAATATACGTAACCTAGATACTGCTGGAATTACCGCTCCCATCACTTACAGTTCTACCAAACATAAACCAAGTGATGCTTGCAAAATGTATAAGGCCGATATAGCCAATAAAAGAGTTGTTCCAATTTCAGGCTGGTTAACGCCAAAAGAATAATACATTATCTAATCTTTGAAGCAAAGGAGGTGCCAATCATGAGAAAAGAAAAAGTCTTTACAATATTTGTTGTAACCTTGTTTGTCTTAGGAATAACTCATGTTTACGGTGAGGATGTTCGAGGTGTTAGTAAAGATACTATTAAAGTGGGGCTTATAGCCGATATGACAGGACCTGTTACAGCGGTCACCGTTCCCATGAGCAACGGCATTAAGAATTACTTAAGGTATCTTAATGAGCAAGGAGGAATCCATGGTAGAAAGATAAGGCTCATTCATGAAGATGATAGGTATTCAGTTCCATTGACCCTTGCAGCATTCAAAAAGCTCGTCTTTAGAGACGGGATACTTACTTGTATTATGGTTACTGGAACAGCGAATATTTCTGCCCTGATGCCCCACTATGAAAAGCAAAAACTGCCGATTATATCTGTAAGTTCGGCTGAGATAATAGTCAAGCCGGTAAAACGATATGTCTTTACAGTACAAGATACTTACCAGAATCGGGTAAAAACCGTGATTGACTATATATTGAAAGATTTAAAGGCAAAGAACCCTGTATTAGCCTGTGCCAATCTTGATAACGAAAGTGGGAGGACAATCTCAAGGGCGATTCAGGAAACAGTAAAGCCTTTGGGAATCAAGTTTCACGAAGAGTACATTTCTCCTGCGGCAATAGATGCCACATCACAGGTAATGAATTCGAGAAGGGCTAAAGCAAATTATGTTATCTTGGGTGGTAGTGATGGAACGGCGATCTGCTTCTTAAGAGATGCGTATAAGATAGGTTACAAACCCCAGTTCATAGGAACACTTTTCTCAAATAGTGAGGCAATTATAGAGATAGCCGGCAGGGCTGCTGATGGCTACATCTGTGATAATCCTTTTGCTCTATGGGGTGATGCTGCCAAAGGGGTACAAGAAATGATGAGGATAACCGAAGGATATCTTCCGGGGAAACGCCAGACCGTTGACTATACTGTAGGTTGGGTTAAGAGTATGATCCTTGCCGAGGGAATAAAGAGGGGAGGAGAAGGTTTGAACAGTGAAAGCCTTGTTGAGGGGATAGAAACCATCCGAGGCTTTGATACAGAAGGTCTCACAGGCCCTCTTACCTATGGTTCCGATGATCATAAGGGCGGGAACTATACAAGGTTTTTGAAGGCATATCTGAAAAATAAGACTTTTATTCCCATTACCGAATGGAGAAGATCCTCGGACTAATCTTTCTTACATTCTGGCAATGCAACTGGTGAATACATCGATACAGTGGGTATCGAAAAATTAAGCGGGGGGAGGGACAGACTATGTTCGATCTTACTGATGAGCAGAAAATGATTCGGGATACTGTCAGGAAATTGGGGGCTGAAAAGTTAACCCCAATGATCAAGGAGATGGAGGAGAATGATGAGTCTCCACAGGAAGTTGTTGATATATTGGGCGACAACGGCCTTTTACGGATTGTCTTACCGGAAAAATACGGTGGAGCGAATGCCAACGCCACCACGCTGTGCATAATTATTGAAGAACTTGCGAGGTATTGTCTTGCCGCTGCCCAAATTACAGCTGGGACATGGGTGGTTTCAAATATTATTGTCTCCAACGGGAATGACGAGCAAAAGGAGAGAATTTTCAGCGAGATGGCTAAGACCAACAAAACCTGTGCTATTGCCATTACTGAGCCAAACTACGGGTCGAATGTTGCAAATATGCAAACAAAGGCTGTCTTGAACGGAGATACCTATATCCTTAATGGAACAAAGTGCTTTATATCCGGTGGATTAACCGCTGATTATCTGGTGGTTTTCGCTCGCACTGGACCAGGCGAAAAAGCAAAGGGTATAAGTGCCTTTGTGATAGAAAAGGACACTCCAGGATTTAAGGGGGGGAAGAAGGAAAAGAAGATGGGATTCCGGGGAGTTCCCATGAGAGAGCTTATCTTTGAGGATTCTAGAGTACCGAAAGCTAACCGATTACTGAATGAGGGAGATGGTTGGAAGATACTTATGGTGGATGGAAATATGATGAGGGTGTGGGGTACCGGTACAATGGCTTTGGGGCTCGCTCAGGGCGCATTGGATCATGCCATAGAGTATGCAAAGCAGAGGATTCAGTTTGACAGACCTATAGCACAGTTTCAGGCCATACAGTTTAAACTGGCCGACATGGCTATGGGGATAGAGGCTGCGCGTTCACTCATATACAGGACCGCTGCCATGATTGACAGTGGACAAGCGAACTTCAACATGATAGAGGCTATGGTAGCTATGTCCAAGTGTTTCGCTTCGGATACGGCCATGCACGTTACTACCGAAGCTGTGCAGATTCACGGTGGATATGGATACATGGAAGACTATCCGGTGGAACGACTTATGAGGGATGCAAAAGGAGCTCAGATCGCCGATGGAACGAATGAGATTCAGAGAGTGGTGATTTCGAGGTACGTGCTATCTTAGAAAGGAGGTAGAATTATTCTTTCAATTAATGAAAGGCAATCCTGTACCATGGTTATAGACCAGTTATTGACTCAACTACGATCTGTTGAGTGTGAGGTCATAGATATACAAATGCAAGGAGGAAAGAAGAATGGATATTAATGTCTTGGGAATCTGTGGGAGCCCGATTAAAGGGGGAAATACCGAAA
This sequence comes from Thermodesulfobacteriota bacterium, assembly GCA_040757775.1. Taxonomy (NCBI): domain Bacteria; kingdom Pseudomonadati; phylum Thermodesulfobacteriota; species Thermodesulfobacteriota bacterium. The sequence goes on along the minus strand of JBFLWQ010000009.1, from coordinate 76,890 downwards.
CTTTTTTAAGAGAGGCCATGAAGGATATAGAAGGCATGGAGTCTGTCAAGACAGAGATGATTTCTGTCGTGGGAAAAAACATAAGTGACTGCAGGCATTGTAACTGGTGCTTGAGAAAACAGGAGGAGGGGAAATTTTGTGCTATCCAGGATGATATGGTTGATATCTTCCCTAAAGTTCTCAATTCAGATGTACTACTGTTGGCTTCTCCTGCCTATGTGTGCAGGGTTTCCGGATACCTTGCAACGCTAATGGACAGACTTCGCGCTTGTGCTTTTGGTAACGTTTATGAAGGTAAACTAAAAGATAAAGTAGGTGGGGCTTTCGCAGTTGGCTGGATGAGGCACGGTGGTATAGAGACCACTCTACTCAGTATTAACTACCTCTTCTTTGGTTTTGAGATGATACCCGCAAGTGTGCATCACCCAGGTACAATTTTTGGTGCGGGAGGGACATCCAGCTTTGGTGGTACAGGAAACTTTGATCCTAAAGATAAGCTTGGCATATTAAAAGATGAATACGGATTAAATGGAGCAAGGGCGCTAGCCAGACGGACTGTAGAACTGGCAAAAATAATAAAAGCAGGTAAGCAGGCATTAGAAATGTAATTAAACATAAAAATCAATCGGTAGGAAAGGCGTCTCGCCTATCAGAACATTTATGGTAATGTCAAAACTTCTTCCTATTCCCTTAACTCAAGGCTTTTACCAGCGTGACAGCTGTGGCATGATTCTTTAATAGTTCGAAATAGAAGGAGGAAAAGTAAGTGAATTTTGATTTTACAGAACAACAAAGGATCTTTCAGGATTCAATCAGGAAGTTTGCCCTTAAAGAGATGGCCCCACTTGTTGATAAGGCTGAAGAAACAAAAACCTTCCCTATAGAGTTATACCCAAAAATGGGCGCCCAGGGTTACCTATGTGTTAGCTATGACGAGAAGTATGGAGCTGCAGGGGCAGACAAAGTCTGTGATGCCATTTTGAACATGGAGGTTGGAAGGGTCTCACTGGCGTTCTGTTCAGCACTCGGTGGTCAGACATTGGCTACATTCCCCTTGAAAGTCTTTGGAAGTGAAGACCAGAAAGATAAATACTTTCCTGTAGCTATTTCAGGGGAGAAGATCTTTGCATTCGCAATGACAGAACCGAATGCCGGTTCTGATGCCGCTGGTATCGAAACAACGGCAAAGAGGGATGGTGATAGTTACATCATAAACGGAACGAAGATGTTTGTTACAAATGCTCCTTATGCCGATTTCATCACGATTTCAGCCAGTACCAATCGAAGTAAAGGGATAAAGGGAATAGCGATCTTTATAATTGAGAGAGGCACACCTGGTTTGCAGAACATAAAGTTAGAAAAGATGGGGCTTCATTCTTCTGAAACATCAGAGCTGGTCTTTGAAGACTGCCGTGTTCCTGCAGAGTGTCTTATAGGACCTGCTGAAGGGGGGTTCCCTGTCCTGATGGAGGCTCTCAATGAGAGCCGGATCTCTGTAGCAGCAATGATTGCGGGAACTGCAGAGGCAGCTTTTGAAGCCGGGCTCAGCTATTCCAAGGAAAGAGTCGCCTTTGGGCAACCGATATGCAAATTCCAGATTAACCGCTTCAAGCTGGCACAGATGGCGATGATGGTTGAGATATCCAAGCTCCTTGTTTTCAAAGCTGCCTGGCTATGCGATCAGAAGAAACCATTTGCGAAAGAGGCATCGATGGCGAAGCTTTTTGCGAGCGAGGCCGCCTGTCGTATTACGCACCAAGCCGTTCAACTCCATGGAGGTTACGGCTACATGAGAGAGTATCCTGTTGAACGTTACTTCAGAGACGCACGAGTAGGAACCATCTTTGAAGGGACGTCTGAAATCCAGCACGAGATTATTGCTAAGTTCATGGGTATTTAAGAAATATATAAGGTGCAAAACCTTTTTATAGCCAAACGATCAGCAATATAAATTTAAGAAATGGAGGATATTATGAGATTTGGTGATGTTTTATATGAGAAGAAAAACAAAGTTGCTATATTAACCCTTGATGACCAGAAAAAACTGAACGCACTCAGCCCAGGTATAAGGAAAGGTTTAAAAGAGGGCTTTACAGAATCTGAGAAGGATGCTGACGTAAAAGCAGCTATCGTAACAGGAGCAGGAAGAGCTTTCTGCGCTGGAGCAGATATCAGCGGATTTGACTTTGATCCTGTCAGTGTTAAAGTATTTCTTGATGATGTCTTTCAGGCACTAACCATAGGTGAAAAAGTGAAGAAGCCTGTCATTGCTGCGGTAAACGGACTCGCTCTGGGTGGTGGTCTTGAGCTGGCTATCAGTTGTGATATAATAATTGCTTCGGAAAAAGCAAAGTTCGGGGTACCGGAGATAAACCTGGGATTGCTACCTGGTTTTGCTATAGTTCGTCTTCATCAGATAATCGGAAGGTCGAAATCGAAAGAGATGACGATGACTGGGGAGCCTATTTCCGCTGAAGAGGCATTTCGCCTCAATTTAGTGAGTAAAGTTGTACCTCACGAAAATCTTATGAATGAGGCAATGGAACTCGCTGAAAAAATTGCTTCTAAACCAGCTATTGCAATACGCTTAGCCAAATCCTCAATTAATAGAATGCTTGGCGGGGAAGAAATAGTTTATGCATGTGATGCCATGCCATCTCTTTTTGCTACAGAGGATACCCGGGAAGGAATAAGAGCTTTCTTAGAAAAAAGAAAACCTGTATTCAAAGACAGATAATCTCCTTCCGGCGAAACTTTATCTTCAATTTTATACCTTCTTCTCAGGGAATTCGTTTGCGCAGGGGATACAATAAACATTTCCATCTTTCTTTACTGTCCTGGTTTCCATTGCAGGCTCACCACAGCGATCGCAGAGGACTGAGGAATGTATCTGTGCTTCTTCGGGGAGATGTATTTTTGTCTCCTCAACCTTGAAGAGCTCTCTCTCCGGACTATGGAGTATCTTCTCCACCATTTTTTCTCTCCTCTTCTCCCCTTCTTCTTCAATCAAATCTTTGGGAGCATCCAGAGCACCTGGAAGTAAGCTGACTCGTACAGCCTTCCCAGTGGTTCTTTCTCCAAAGGTAAAGACCTGTTTCCCATAATCCTTAAATACAAGATTCCCCTTCCCAAAGGTACAACCCAGAAGGACCTGGACGGCATCTACACTGCAAGAATCGTTTTCTACAATGGCAACCAATTCTTCATCTCCTGCTCTTTTCAGATCAGCCTTCTCAATGGCTGCCTTCACAGCCCGATAACCAATGGCAGACCCCGGACAGGAATGGCCATGAAACTCTATCACTTTTCGGTAGTCCTCTGGATACATAGCTTCCTCCTCTATAAGCCTCAGCTTACCTCTACCAGGAATTCATTCAGTGTTATTATTCTGAACAACGGGTATACGGGGGAGTTTCGATACAGGTTTATGGCTGCATCGTGAATCTCCTTCTTGGGGGCAGCACAGCAGTCTTCCAGGATAACAACATTAAAATCGTTAGCCAACCCATCCCATGCTGTGAACATAACACATACATGGGTATTCATACCGCAGACCACAATAGTATCTACTTCAAGGGTCCTCAGGGTCATATCTAAATCAGTTCTGAAGAAGGCGCTGAACCGCCTTTTCTCCAAGATCATATCCCCTGCCTCCGGTCTCAATTCATCTATAACCTCAACCCCGCTTGTTCCCCGGATCGAATGAGGTTTCATCTTCCCCCTGAACATGAAATCCTGAGAAAAAAAACTGTCACAGGCGAATATAATCGAGATGTTCAAGCCCCTGCCTTCTTTCAGGAGTCTCTGAATATTGGGTATTATCCTTTCAATCTCTGATTTAACATGAGGATTGCTCCCAACACCACCCTTTAGCATATCTACGACAATGATGGCAGGTTTCATTTCTTGATCATCCTCCCTATTTAGGGCAACCACAAGGGGTCGCCCCTACTCCTTGAATCCTTTATTTCAAATTGCAACTTTTTAGGAGATGATTCTACTTACTGTAATCGTAGAAGCCCCTCCCGGTCTTCCTTCCCAGATATCCAGCCTCTACGTATTTTCTTAAGAGGGGACACGGACGATATTTTGGATCACCTAATTCATTGTGCAAGACCTCCAGAATTGCCAAACATGTGTCAAGCCCTATTAAATCAGCCAGAGTCAGGGGACCCATGGGGTGGTTCATACCCAATTTCATCACCGTATCTATAGCCTCTGGTTTTCCTACCCCTTCATACAAGGTATAAACAGCCTCATTTATCATGGGAAGCAGTATCCTGTTGGCAATAAAACCGGGAAAATCTCCTGCTTCTGCCGGCGTTTTGCCCATCTTTTCTGCAAGCTTCATCACAGTATCAAAGGTTTCATTTGAGGTAGGAAGTCCTCTTATAACCTCCACCAACTGCATCATAGGAACAGGATTCATAAAGTGCATACCTATTACTTTGTCGGGTCTCTTGGTTACGGAACCAATTTTTGTAATGGATATGGAAGATGTGTTGCTAGCCAGGATTGCCTCAGATTTACAAACCTCGTCCAGTTTCTTGAAGATATCAAGTTTGATTGGAAGGTTCTCTGTTGCGGCTTCCACTACAAAGTCAGCTTTTGCCATGTCTTCCAGTCTGGTGGTACCTGAAATCCTAGCAAGTGTAGTATCTTTTTGTTCAACAGTAATCTTTCCCTTCTTAAGCATCCTATCGAGACTTACGGAAATAGAGGATATTCCCTTCTTTACAAACTCATCCTTAATATCATTCAGTATGACATCAAATCCGGTAGAAGCCGCAACCTGGGCAATACCACTACCCATCTGTCCTGCACCAACAATACCAAAAGTCTTGATCTCCATAATATGCCTCCTTATAATTGTTAAAAACTACATCTCAACTATAATAGCAGCCCCCTGCCCTCCGCCAATACACAGTGTTGCCAAACCCAATTTAGAACCCCTTTTCTTCATTTCGTATAACAGAGTCACCAGTATCCTGGCACCGCTGGCACCTATAGGATGCCCCAGTGCTATAGCCCCTCCGTTAACGTTCACCTTATCTAAATCCCATCCCATCTCCCTGTTTACGAATATTGCCTGAGATGCAAAAGCCTCATTTGCCTCTATCAGGTCTAAATCTGAAACTGTAAGTTTTGCCTTTGCAATGGCCTTTCTACTGGCTGGAACAGGAGCGGTGCCCATAATTGCCGGGTCCACTCCGGCAGTGGCATAGGATTTGATTACAGCCATTGGTTCTAAACCAAGCTCACCTGCCTTCTTTTTTGACATTATTACCAGTGCGGCTGCACCATCGTTTATGCCAGATGCATTACCGGCAGTGACTGTCCCATCTTTTTTAAAGGCTGGCCGTAGTTTTGCTAATGCCTCTTTTGTAGTATCGGGTCTTGGATGCTCATCAGTGTCGAATGCTTTCACTTCCCCCTTTCTCAGGGGAATCTCGACGGGAACTATCTCGTCTTTAAACCTTCCTCCTTCTATTGCCCTGGCTGTTTTCATTTGGCTCCGAAGTGCAAAGTCATCCTGATCTTCTCTGGTAATCCCAAAACTCTCTGCTACATTTTCTGCTGTAATCCCCATATGGTACCCGTTAAATATATCCCACAAACCGTCGTGTATCATTAAATCGACCAATTTGTCGTCATTCATCCTGATACCCCAACGGGCCTTATTTATGGCATAGGGTGTCATGCTCATATTCTCTAAGCCGCCAGCAACAATTATCTCTGCATCTCCTATCATTATAGCCTGGGCTGCCAACATTACCGATTTCAGTCCTGATGCACAAACCTTATTTAGAGTATATGAGGGTACTTCCTGGGGTATCCCTGCATCTATTGCTGCCTGCCTGGCAGGATTCTGCCCCAATCCTGCCTGTAAAACATTTCCCATTATTATCTCATCTATCTGACTACCCTTTAGCCCTGTCCTTTTGACCACTTCTTCAATAACCTTAGCCCCCAGCTTCACAGCAGGTACCTCTTTAAAGGAACCGCCAAATGTCCCTACTGCTGTCCTGACACCATTTATAATTACAACCTCTTCCATTTTTTAACCTCCTTGCCAGTTTCCCAACTTTATCCATCTCTTTAGCCTTCATATAGCCTAAATCATTTCACTAGAATCCTAGACTCCTTGACCCCTCGAATCCTCATAATCCATCAACTAATTTGGAGATGATTCTTATATCTTTATTTTATTTCTCTGTACCCTCTGCGGTTTGATATTACAATAATCAATCCAAACTACTATCAAATTGGTAAAGATTTTACAAGGGCTTTTTTAATTGCAAATTGTATATATTTGAGTTAATTTTAAAATGGTCTCAGCTGTCAACAGGTTGAGACTTTTGCAAAGCTCTCAGGCTGTTGCCCAAGCGAAAAGGGATTTGGGCAGCAGCCCGCTGATATGATAGGGGAATAAGGAGGTCGTTCATGAATGTATCTAAATCACTTCAGACGCTCTTAATATTTATTATTTTATCGGGGTTTTTGGGATGTTCAGGCAAGCCTGAGGAGGTTTCTCAACGCACATCTAAACCTGGCCCCCCTGCTTATGGTGATATTCTGATAGACAGCTCTATTGGTGATGCCAGTAATCTGATACCAATGCTATCCTCAGACAGTGCCTCTCACGGCATTGCCGGGTTAATATTCAACGGGCTGGTAAAATACGACAAAGACCTTAGCCTTGTGGGTGATTTGGCTGAATCATGGGATATATCGGGAGATGGACTGACCATAACCTTCCATTTAAGGAAGGGGGTCAGGTGGCATGATGGTTCTCCGTTTACCGCTAATGACGTTATGTTCGGTTATAAAACCATAATTAACCCCAATACCCGTACCGCATACGCCGGGGATTTTTTGGAGGTGAAGAAGGCTTCTGTCCTTGATAAATATACCTTTAGAGTGAGTTACAGTAAACCTTTTGCCCCTGCATTGGGGAGTTGGGGAAATCTTGTAGTTCTCCCTGAACACCTTCTCAAAGGCAAGGACATAAATACCTCCGGACTGAGTCGTCATCCTGTCGGTACAGGACCCTATAGGTTTAAAAGTTGGAAGACAGGGGAGAAGATTGAACTGGTATCAAACCATGATTATTTTGAGGGAAGACCATATACAGACGGATATGTATACCGTATCATACCAGACCCGGCCACTACCTTTTTAGAGCTGAAGGCCGGTGGAATAGACAGGATGGGATTAACCCCCCTGCAGTATAAGAGGCAAACTGATACGTACAAGATAAATGAAAACTTTAACAAATACAAATATCTGGCATTTGCCTATACCTATCTAGCCTACAACCTTACTAACCCAAAGTTTAAGGATAAACGAGTTCGTCAGGCAATCAGTTATGCTACAGATAAGAGAGAGATAATCGACGGGATATTACTGGGATTGGGGGAGATAGCCACAGGACCTTATAAAACCGGAACCTGGCAGTATAATCCCAATGTAAAGATATACACTTATGATCCTGAAAAGGCGAAGAATTTATTAGCAGAAGCAGGGTGGAAGGACAGTAACAATGATGGCATCCTTGACAGGGACGGGGTCCCCTTTGAGTTTACCATAATAACCAATCAGGGAAATGCCCAGAGGGCACAATGCGCGGAGATCATTCAGCGCAGACTTATGACGATAGGTATTAAAGTGAACATCAGGATTATCGAATGGGCAGCCTTTGTAAACGATTTTATAGACAAGAAAAACTTTGAGGCGGTTATCCTGGGATGGACAACGGGACCTGAACCTGATATATATGATATATGGCATTCAAGCAAGACCAGACCCAAGGAGTTAAATTTTATCTCATATAAAAATAAGGAAGTAGATGAACTTCTTTTAAAGGGAAGACATACCTTTAATCAAGAGGAGAGGAAGAGATACTATTTTAAGATACAAGAGATACTGGCTGAAGAGCAGCCTTATACCTTTCTTTACATTCCCTATGCCTTGCCTATAATACATAACAGATTCAAGGGGATTAAGCCGGCTCCTATTGGGATTGACTATAACTTCATCAAGTGGTATGTTCCAAAGGCAGAGCAGAAATATAGGATGCAGGAGTGATAGTTGATTGATGGATCATAACCTCAAAAATTTTTACTTCTTCAGCGATTTTTTGAATCGGAGAGTCTATCAACCTTCCGGACAGAAGATGGGCAAGGTTATGGATATGGTCGCCGAAAGAGGAGACTCCTACCCAATGATTGTAGGCATAATGATCCGAACAAAGGCAAGGGGAAAGAGGCTTTATCTCCCATGGGAAAAGATTATTCAAATCGAACCCCGGATTACCTTTTCTCAAGATGAACCCTGTGATTTTCAACCTCCCGTTTCTGAGAAAGATATCTTTCTTCTTAGGGAGGAGGTAATGGATAGGCAGATCGTTGACACCTTCGGGGCAAAGGTAGTGAGGGTTAATGACCTCCATTTCCTTAATGTGGATTCCCGTCTCAGGCTGGTTCATGTAGATGTGGGATTTCGGGGACTGATGAGGAGAGTAGGATGGGAAAAGGTAGTGGATCGTGTCTCCCGCTGGCTCTTCTCTTATGACCTTACCAATCAGTTTATATCCTGGCAATATGTACAGCTCCTCTCCGGCTCTGATCTCCTCCGGCTCAGTGTATCTCAGAAGAAACTTTCTCCCCTCCACCCTGCGGATTTGGCCGATATTATTGAGGACCTGAGCGGCAGAGACCGATCGGCTATCTTTCATGCCCTGGATACAGAGACCGCTGCTGATACCTTAGAGGAAATCATTCCGAAGATTCAGAAAGCCCTTATCGAGACAATCCCAGTAGAGAAGGCATCTGATATTGTTGAGGAGATGTCGCCCAGTGAGGCAGCCGACCTACTGGCAGATCTCTCCGAAAAAAGGGCTGAAGAAATCCTCGAAGGAATGGAACAGGAGAGGGCAGAAGATTTGAGAGAGCTGCTTGTTCACCCCGAAGAAACAGCAGGTGGTCTGATGACAACTGCCTACCTCAGTCTGACGCCAGAGGTAACTGTAGAGGCAGCTATTGCCCGGTTGAGGGCTGATGCCACGAATTTAGACATCATAGACTATATCTATGTGTTGAATGAAAAAAATGTGCTCCAGGGTGTGGTAAGCATTCGGGACCTTTTCGCAACCCAATCCCATCAATCCCTTTCGGAAATCGAGGTTCCAAGGTTGGTGAGTGTCAAGGTGGACACAGAACAGGACAAGGTGGTTAAATTGTTTACGAAGTATGGATTTCGAGCACTTCCTGTGGTTGATGAAGATAACTATCTCAAGGGAGTAATCGGTTTCCGGAGTGTCCTTGATGTATTGGCATCTGATGAAGGATAAGGATGGAAAAGAATTACGGAAGACAGTTTTCCAGTTCGGTGCGCTCAATGTGGAGGATGGTGGGACTATTCCTCATTCTTATGGGGCCTGGTATTATTACCTCCAATGTCGATAATGATGCCGGTGGCATCACCACTTACTCTTTAACCGGTGCAATATTTGGGCTCAAACTCATCTGGACTCTTATACCCATTATGATTGCCCTGATAGTGATTCAGGAAATGTGCGCCCGGATGGGTGTGGTGACAGGCAAAGGACTATCTGATCTTATCCGTGAAAAATTCGGCGCTAAAATCACTTTCTATCTGATAATTGGTATGTTTTTAACCAACATGGGCAACGTCATATCCGAATTTGCAGGTCTGGCAGCAGGGATGGAAGTTTTGGGGGTAAGCAGATTCATTTCCGTTCCTTTGGGTGCCTTTATGGTCTGGTGGATAGTAGCGAAGGGAACCTATCGGTCAGTGGAGAAGGCATTTCTGATCGCATGCGTGTTTTATCTTTCCTACATAGTTACAGGTATCATTGTAAAACCGGATTGGGGACATGTATTCGAGCAATTTTTAACCCCTCAACTCAGCTTTAATCCTCCTGAAATGACTATGATTATCGCCCTAGTGGGAACGACGATTGCACCCTGGATGCAATTTTACCTCCAGGCTTCGATTGTGGAGAAAGGAATCAAAATAGAGGACTATAAATTCGCCCGATTTGATATAGTCATGGGATCAATCATTGTCCATATCGTTGCCTTTTTTATCATACTCGTTTGCGCAGAAACCCTCTTTAAAAATGGTGTCCGAATTGAAACAGCCAAAGATGCAGCGATTTCCCTCTATCCTTTAGCAGGTAAGTACTGCACCTATCTCTTTGCCTTCGGCTTGGTCAATGCTTCCCTCTTCGCTGCCTCTATCCTTCCTTTATCCACAACCTATCTCATCTGTGAAGGACTGGGGTGGGAGGCAGGGATAGACAAAAAGTTTGCGGAAGCCCCTCAGTTCTATGGACTCTACTCTCTTCTCATCTTTTTAGGGGCAGGTATCATCCTTTACCCTAATGTTCCCCTGATCCAGATCATGTATTTCTCGCAGGTGATCAATGGTATGGTTCTCCCCTTTGTCCTAATATTCATGCTTTTGCTCATCAATGACAAGAAGTTGATGATGGATTACACAAATGGCCCTGTCTTCAATGCGATCGCATGGGTGACCTCGGTTGTGATGATTGTCTTTACCTTCCTCCTTCTAATTCGAATGATTTAATCCCTGGTCAGGACCTCTCAACAACCTTGGAGTCACGGCAGGCACCTCGTCTGCCATAAAGGTGTTTTCAGATGAGAAAGGGCTAGTTTAACCTGATTGGTCTTTTTGGGAGGGAATGATCTAACTGTATTGACGAATGATTACGGAGTGAATCCCAAAACGTTTCTTTATACGTTCTTTAGTTTTCTTGGCAATTTTCAGATTTGGATACAGACCTACCTTAACACGATGGCGGGCGACCCCATTTTCCAAAGATGCATTTTCAATAAATGAGGGGAATCCTTTTTTTAGAAGGGTCTGCCTTAAGTCGGCAGCCATCCTCTTCCTAGAAAAAGTTGCAACCTGAAGAACATAACCCCTTTTACGACTCTTAAAATTATAAGGCACCTCATTTTCATGTTTTTGAACCCTGAAGCTATTGCTTCTCTCTTCTGCTACATCTCCGTTAAACCCATAATCAAGTAACCTTGCAGTATCTCTAAAGTGATCCTTTGAACCAAATACACATACCAGGAGATTCTTACCATCGCGCGAAGCCTCCCCCACAAAACAACGCCTTGCCTGGGATGTGTATCCTGTCTTTCCACCGATCATACCCTCAAAATTGCCCAGCAGCCTGTTGTGATTTCTAAGATGAACCAATCTGGAACCAGGGCCTCTAATCGAGATAGACTTTGTTTTTAATACCTCCCTGAGGATCGGATTACTCATAGCGTATTTAAAAATTAATGCCATATCTCTCACTGTAGCATAATGATCCCTCTGATCAAGACCGTGAGGATTAACAAAGTGTGTATTGGATGCTCCTGCTTCCTTTGCCTTGCGATTCATAAGACGGGTGAACTCTTCTACAGATCCGGCAGTTCCCTCTGCTACTACTAAACTTGCATCGTTAGCGGAGTTCAGAAGGATGCTGAATATGAGGTCTTCCACCTGCCAACTCTCACCAGGACGAACTCCTATTTTACAGGGAGACACCAGAGTTGCATCTTTACTAACCCTGAGAAAAGCATCAGGGGGTTTTTTATCCAGTGCAACAATGGCTGTCATTATCTTGGTAGTGCTGGCAGGAGGTAAAGGAAGGTCTGGATTCTTTTCGTAAAGAATAGCTCCAGTATCAGCGTTCATCAAAAAAGCAGCCCTGGCTGTGATAAAGCCATCAGGTGGTGTCTGGGGATTTGATTCACTCTGGTTAAAGAGCAAAAGGAATAGTGCCCAAATACCAATAACTACATATTTTTTAAACAGGGTATTTACCATATAGTATACAGCAAATAAATATTATAAGGTAATAAGACAGCAATCAGGCAATAAAATATCAGTTTTGATCAAAAGGAAACTAAAAATGTCTGCGTTGTCCCCTAAATTAAAAAATAAGTATGGGTCTCTTTCAACAAAATCGGTATAGGGTACATTACTGAAAAACCGCTTTTTGCTTATCTCTCATATATAATTATAACTGTCAAGCATTTTTTTACTTTTCCTGTAGCTTTTGCCACACCTACTGTGAGCAAATTCAGAAACCACGCTACTTTCCTGAACTCTATCTTTTTTTTAGACCAAAAGTACACAGCCATACAGCCAAACCTTTGTTAGCCTATAAATTTCCAAAAAAAACAAAGGGCATATGCCTGTTTTTTGGTTTGACGAATCATATATGAAGTGTATAATAATTTGCCAGTGCTGGGGAAGAAGAGGGACAAAGGTTTATCAGGTAACCATTATGCATTAATGATTAAGGGAAAAAGGTAATGCTCACAAAACTAACCGCCCGAAATTTTAAAAGGTTTGATAACGTGGACGTAGAATTGGGGAACCCTGTCGTACTTATCGGGCCAAACAATTCAGGTAAGACTACTGCACTTCAAGCATTATCTCTTTGGGAAATAGGACTCAAACGCTGGAATGAAAAGCGAAAGGGCAAAACGTCACCTGAAAAACGCCCCGGGGTAACCATCAACCGGAGAGACCTGATAGCTGTACCGGTTCCGGATGCCAAGCTTCTGTGGCGTGAGCTTAACGTGAGAGATGCCAAAAATTTTGAGGGGAAACCACAAACGAAAAATATCCGCATTGATGTGATTGTTGAAGGAATAACCGAAGGTAATGCATGGATATGTGGCCTTGAGTTTGATTATGCCAACGAAGAATCATTTTACTGCCGTCCCCTTCGTCAATCCGAGGACAAGAACCCGAAAAGAATGCCTATTCCGGAGCAAGCAGAAAACGTTCAACTGGCATTTCTCCCCCCTATGTCAGGATTGGCAGCGAACGAAAACCGACTTGATCCTGGCGCTATCAATGTCCGCATTGGAGAGGGACGAACAGCAGAAGTTCTTCGCAACCTATGCTACATAATTTATAACAACAAAAAGGAAGACTGGCAAAAACTTACTGACCAGATCAAAACCCTTTTTGGTGCTGAGCTTAATATCCCCAACTATATTACTGAACGAGGCGAAATCGTTATGACCTACCGGGAACATGGCATCCAACTTGATATTTCCTCTTCCGGAAGGGGCTTACAGCAAACCCTTTTGCTTCTCGCCTACATGTATGCTCATCCAGGCGCTGTGCTGCTGCTCGACGAGCCTGATGCTCATCTGGAAATCCTCCGCCAAAGACAGGTTTATCAGCTTCTGACGGATGTTGCCCGGGAAAACGGCAACCAGATTATTGCCGCAAGTCATTCCGAGGTTTTGCTCAATGAAGCGGCGGAACGTGATGTTGTTGTCGCTTTTGTGGGAAAGCCACACCGCATCAATGACCGAGGCAGCCAGGTTTTAAAAGCTTTAAAAGAGATAGGATTTGAACACTACTATCAGGCAGAGCAAACCGGGTGGGTACTATACCTGGGAGGATCAACTGATCTGGCGATTTTGAGAACCTTTGCAGAAAAGCTTGAATATAATGAGGCGGTACGGACACTGGAAAGACCTTTTGTTCATTACGTGGGAAATCAAACCAGCGAGGTACGAAGGCATTTTTTCGGCCTCAGGGAAGCTGTTCCACATTTGAAGGGCATCGCAATATTTGACCGTCTTGAACAGGGACTTCCTGGTGATCTTGGAGCTCGTGGCATTATGTGGGCAAGGCGGGAAATTGAAAATTACCTTTGGTATCCCGAGGCCCTCGAAGCCTATGCCATTGCCAGTGACAGAGAAGTGCTTCCAGGGCCACTTTTTGAATCCGCCCATGTTGAATCACGTAAAAAGGTTATAAGAGAAGCCATAGAAGAGCTAACAAAAGCCATGGAAACTCTTGGAAAGGGCTCTCCCTGGGATAGAGACACAAAAGTAAGCGAGGATTTTCTTACTCCCTTCTTCAAGGCATTTTTCAAAAAACTTAGCCTGTATAATATTATGGACAAAAAGAACTTCCATGAACTGGCTCGTTTCGTCCCCAAAGAGATGATTGATCCCGAGGTGAAGGAGAAACTGGACGCTATTGTGACAGTGGCTAAAAAGGCAAGGCCGAGAGAGGATTGAGGGGTGATTGCAGAGAACATTAAATTATTTGACAAATATATTTAGTAGAAATATAATATAAAGTAAAGATTATTTGAAAAGTTGGAAAATAAAACCTAGTAGGGAGAAATTCTAAAATGTACGCAAAAATATCAAAAAAGGGTCAGGTAACCATCCCTAAATCGATCAGAGACAAATTAAATATTGAAAAGCAAGGCAGCGTATTGTTTCTTGTTGAAGATGGCGAAGTAAAGCTGAAAGGAGTGCCCGGAGCAAAGGCTGAAATATTGGCGGGCAGCCTGAAAAAATATGCAAAAAAGTACATTTCTTTGAACGAAATTAGGGGAAAAATTAAAGGAAAGGTGGCAGATGAAGCAGCCAGGGAAGGTTTATCTGATTGATACAAACATTATCCTCAGATATTTACTCGAAGATCACGAAGAATACAGTCCCAGAGCAAAAGCCTTTATGATGGACATTTCCAATGGGATAAAAAAAGCTGAAATATTGGATGTTGTTATTGTTGAATCTATATATGTTATGGAAAAGTTTTACAATATTCCTAAGGATGAAATTGTGGATAAATTAAGTAAAATAATGAATTTCCCGGGCGTAATAAATCCAAACAGGTCGGAAATCCTGAATGCCCTGCTAAAATATGAAAGTTTAGATATTGATATTGTAGACTGCATTCTTGCAGCCAAATCCTCATCGGAAAAGGTAGTTGTTTCCTTTGATAAGGATATGGAAAGATTGAAAGCGGTCAGTGAGGTTTTGTAAGATCAACTCTTCAATCTTTATCAACCCGTCGTTGAATCCTGGGCAATCTTTGACAATTCTCAGGAAACCCCTAAAATGGTCGCTTTTGAAGAATCAGGAATCCTTGAAAGCATTGACCCCGATCTTTTTTATGGACTCATCAGTTCAATAATGAAGTGCAACACTTGGGAAAGCAGAAATAGATAAACTAGTAGTAATAACAGTATATGTCTTTTATTTTGGAGGGAAACTATGAAGATCAAGTATGACCCTCAAGTAGATGCCGCTTATATTTCTTTTAAGAAAGGGCCAACTGAGGTAACCACAATAAGAGTAACAGAAGATATTGCCATTGATTTTTGTCCCAATGAGGAGATAGTGGGGATCGAAATTCTCGACGCCTCCGATCATCTGAACATAAGCAGGGAAGATCCTTTAATTGAGTTGGAAAACCTCAGTGTAGTTTCATTGACCTAACGATCCTTACTCTGGAAGGTCTATCTATATCAAATTGTTTTTGAATGCATTGCTTTGTGTGTGAAAGGGATCAGGATGTCATTCCGTGCTCGATAAGCCCGTCCCATACTTGATACGGAGGAATCCAGTCTTTTAGTTATCTGGATTCCTGCTTTCGCAGGAATGACTGCGGAAACCCTATAGCAAGCTACAGGGAATTATTAAGTTAATGACTATACTAATTTCTTTATTTGTCCGAAAGGGAGATGATGATACAAAATCAGATAGAGCTTGACTTCGGGACATTTGTGTTAGAAGCGAAGCTTTTTGACACAGCAGTAGCAAAAAAATTTGCAGAATACATGCCGTATAATGTAAGCCTGATGCAATGGGGCAAAGAGCTTTATGGCTCAATAGGAAGAGACCTGGGAGAAGAAAATCCGGTTGAGAAGATTCCACCCGGTGGAATTGCCTATACGAACAAGGGAAACTATATATGTATTTTTTTTGGACAGACACCTGCATGGGCTGTGGAACACATCGGTTATATTCTTGATGATCAATGGAAGAGGCTTGTTGAAAACCCAGTACAGTCTTCAGTTATTATCCGGTTAAAGTAACCCAAAAATAGTAAACAATCGCCATATAGGCTTCGTAGGAGGATAAAATGAAAGTAGCCCCAGGTATATATCAACTAAAAGTACCAATCCCGAACAACCCCTTGGAAAACCTGAACTGTTACCTGGTTGAAGGCAAAGAGGGATGGCTCATGGTAGACACCGGGTGGTTCACGCCCGAAACCTTCGATTCCTTGAAAAACGGGCTTAAAGACCTGGGGATCGCTTTAACCGACATTGCTACCATTGTAGTTACCCATGTCCACCCAGACCACTTCGGCCTTGCCGGAAGAATCAAACACGTATCTCCAGACACAAAACTACTCACTCATCAGTTAGAAGCAGACTTGATTGAGACACGGTATATCAAATTTTCCGACCTTCAGCATAAGGTAGAGGCTATGTTGAGACGTCATGGGGTGCCTTCTCTTGAACTTTCATCTTTGGGATCTTCCTCTATGCCTGCTCTTGAATTTGTCAGAGTCACTTTTCCCGATAGAACTTTGTATGGAGGAGAGATTATTCCCACCGGCAGATATAACCTGGAGGTTATCTGGACGCCAGGGCATTCTCTAGGACATATCTGCCTCTATGAACCTAGAAATCAACTTCTCTTTTCAGGGGATCACATCCTCCCACATATAACTACCAATGTAAGTTACCATGTGCAGTCAGGGGACAACCCCCTCGGAGATTACCTGTACTCCTTGCATAAGCTTGAGAACTTGCCGGTTGAGAAGATCCTTCCTGCCCATGAAGGTATATTCACGGATATTCGGGGCAGGATAACGGAGCTGATGGAGCATCACAATAATCGCGAGGCGGAAATCCAGCAAGCTATTATTGGAGGACCCTATAACGCTTACGAGATTTCTTCCCAAATAACCTGGAATATTCCGGATTTGGACTGGAGTAATTTGCCTCCCCTACATAAGCGCATTGCAGTTATGGAGACAATAGCCCATCTCGAATATATGCGTTGGGGAGGGAAAGTTCAAAGAATCATTGAAGACGAATTCATTATGTTCAGACCCCGTTAAAAAAAGAGGATATTCATGATAAACGTAGGGGCAGACCTATGTGTCTGCCCAATATAGAGGGCGAAGACACAGGTTCGCCCCTACTCATCGGAGGTTTCACTTGTTTTACTATCTTATTAGACGCCTTGTTTCAATGATTCCTCTGCTTTTAGGAATTACCGTAATTTCTTTTGCGGTCATCCATTTAGCCCCGGGAGCACCAACGGGTCTTCAGACCGATCTGAACCCCAAGATCACGGCAGAAGCCAGGGCTCGGCTGGAGAAGATTTACGGGCTGGATAAACCCCTGCACACCCAGTATCTTTTGTGGCTTAAACGTCTGGTTGTCCTGGATCTCGGCAATTCTTTTTCAATGGACGGAAGACCTGTCACAGATAAGATCATCGAAAGGATTCCCGTAACTATTCTTATAAATGCCCTTTCTCTGTTTCTGATCATCTTAATATCTATCCCCATAGGCGTTATTTCAGCCAGCTACCAGAACTCCTTTTTTGACAAGTTTACAACAGTTTTCGTCTTTGCAGGATTTGCGGTCCCAACTTTCTGGCTGGCATTGCTCTTGATGATCCTATTCGGGGTAAACCTGGGCTGGTTACCCATATCTGGCTTAAAATCATTGAATTACGAATACTTACCAACCCTTGGAATGATTATGGACAGGGCAAAACACCTGATACTCCCTATATTTGTTTCTGCTTTTGGAGGATTAGCAGGACTTTCCAGATACACAAGATCCAATATGCTGGAGGTAATCAGGCAGGATTATATAATGACAGCCCGATCAAAGGGTTTGGCAGAAAGGGTGGTAATATTTAAACATGCCCTGAGGAATGCCCTGTTGCCTGTTATAACAATCCTGGGGCTATCGGTACCTGGATTAATCGGCGGAAGCGTAATCTTTGAAACTATCTTCGCCATACCAGGAATGGGACAGTTATTCTACATGAGCGTTATGGCCAGGGATTACCCTGTAATAATGGGGATCCTGGTCATTGGATCTGTGCTTACCTTGATGGGTAACCTTATTGCCGATATATCCTATGCACTGGTTGACCCAAGGATAAAGATAGCTAAGTAAGAGAAGGAGTTCAAGGGTTCAAGGGTTTAAGGGTAGGGGCAAACCTGTGTGTTTGCCCCAAAAGGGTTTAAGACAAATGCAAAGGGAAACTCCGGGACGCCTTTTTTGGCGCAGATTCAGAAAGAATAGGCTTGCTACAAGCGGAACATTGATCGTCCTTCTTCTCTTCCTTGTTGCTGCTTTAGCTCCATATATATCCCCTTATGATATAGGCGATATAAATACCAAAAATGCCCTGCAACCACCGAGCAGAGACCATTTGCTCGGCACTGATCAACTGGGAAGGGATGTCCTGAGCCGGATGATCTGGGGGTCGCGGATATCCCTTTTGGTCGGATTTGTTGCTGTTGGAATTGCCATTGTCATTGGCACCTTTCTTGGCGCCCTGGCAGGTTTTTATGGCAAATGGGTTGATAACGTAATAATGCGGTTTGTTGATATAATGCTCTGTTTCCCCACTTTTTTTCTCATCCTTGCAGTAATTGCTATCCTTGAGCCCAGTATATGGAATATTATGATCGTAATTGGAGTTACTTCCTGGATGGGAGTAACGCGTCTTGTAAGGGCTGAATTTTTGAGCCTTAAAGAGAGGGATTTTGTTAAGGCTGCAAAGGCAACGGGTGCGAAAAATCCCAGGATAATCTTTCTCCATATCTTACCCAATGCCTTATCTCCCATATGGGTGTCTGCTACCCTGGGTGTTGCTGCGGCAATCCTCACGGAATCTGCATTGAGCTTTCTCGGCATAGGGGTTCAGCCCCCCACACCCAGTTGGGGGAACATCCTGACCGCAGGAAAAGACAATATAGAAATTGCCTGGTGGCTATCTCTCTACCCTGGGCTGGCTATTCTCATTACGGTACTGGGGTACAATCTTCTGGGAGAAGGTATAAGAGATGCCATAGACCCAAGATTGACGGCTTTGTAAAAAGTCCATCTGCGGCGTTGCGCTGCACCCTTCGTCGTTGCAGCGTAACTATAAGTACGCCTCACTCCTCAGGATTTGCGCGCCTTGCATATGGAGCTTTTTACTGTGCCGTCTGATTTTAGACTTACGAAGCCGTCAAGATTGAAAACTTAGGAAATGAACTACCCTCCAGCAAGCTGTAGGGAATTACCAGGTTAAAGGTATCGTGATGCGCCT
This sequence comes from Thermodesulfobacteriota bacterium, assembly GCA_040757775.1. Classification (NCBI taxonomy): domain Bacteria; kingdom Pseudomonadati; phylum Thermodesulfobacteriota; species Thermodesulfobacteriota bacterium. Next base: position 57,715 of record JBFLWQ010000009.1, on the reverse strand, counting down.
TAAGCTTCCTAAATCAGTAACAATTGTAGAGGTAGGCCCCAGGGATGGCCTGCAAAATGAAGGCATAGAAGTCTCTACCGACCAAAAAGTAGAACTGATAAACTGCTTGTCCCAAACGGGTCTGACCCGGATAGAGGTTACCTCCTTTACCCATCCATCATGGATCCCCCAATTAAAGGATGCTAAATCGGTGATGAATCAGATTCAAAGGAAAGAGGGGGTTGTTTACAGTGCGTTGGTCCCCAATAAAAAAGGCTATGAGCGGGCTATGGAATGTCAGGTGGATGAGGTAGTGCTTCTGGTATCTGCCAGCGAGACACACAATCTGAAAAACGTCAATCGTACTGTTTCTGAATCCTTAAGTGAGCTAAAGGAAACATCTTTAAATATTCCCAAAGATATGGTAAGAATACGCGGGGTTATTGCCATGGCGTTTGAATGCCCTTTTGATGGTAAAATCTCCCCTGACCGGGTTATAGACATTGGCAAAGAGATTAAGAGAATGGGGGCATATGAAATAGCCTTAGCTGATACAGCCGGGTTAGCTAACCCTGCACAGGTGTATAAAGTTTTCTCAATGGCTGCCCATGAATTGTCCGGAATCTCTCTGGCTGCCCATTTTCATAATACTTATGGTTTTGGCATGGCAAATGTTTTTGCTTCGTTACAGTGTGGTGTAAGTGTTTTTGACGGCTCCATAGGTGGGTTGGGAGGATGTCCCTATATACCTGAAGCATCGGGGAATATAGCTACCGAGGACATTGTATACATGATGAAAACAATGGGAATTGAAACAGGTATAGAGTTGAGCAGGCTTATGAAATGCAGTAAACTGACCGGGGGATTGGTGCAAAAACCGTTAACCGGTTATTTATCGAAACAAAAAAAGGATTAAGTGTAAAACATAAGGAGGGCTATTATAATGTCAGATAGGTCAGAAATGGATAAAACAGCAATGGAAAACAGAGATCACTGGTTGAGGGAAGAGGAAGGGCTCTATGTACACAGGCAGGAGGCATACGATGTGGGTGGACAAAAGCAGCTTGACAGATTGTCAAAACAGGGGAAAAAGCCTGTCAGGCAACTCATTGAGCAGTTGATTGATCCAGGCACAAAACTCTTTGAAGTGGGTATAGATGCCGGATTCGAAATTGGATACTCCGAACAGCCTCACATACCCGGGGGTGGTCTGGTTACAGGGGTGGGCAGGATTCACGGTAAGGACTGCATGATCTTTGGAAACGAGAGTCGGATGACAGCAGGAACATATTATCCTATAACCCTGAAGAAACATATGCGTGCACAGAAAATCGCTGAAGAATGCGGCCTGACATGTGTTTATATAGCTGATTCAGGCGGTATATTTTTGCCCATGCAAGAGGGGTGCTTTGCAGATGAGGGAATGTTTGGTTCTATGTTTTATAATATGTGCAATATGTCTGCAAGGGGAATCAAACAATATACCCTGAGCACCGGTGGCAATACCGCAGGAGGGGCATATATAGTCTATCTTGCCTGTGAATCAATAATGATCGAAAAGATGGCATTCGCCTTTCTGGCAGGTCCACCTATGGTCAAATCGGCCATAGGCGAAGACGTGAGCATGGAAGATTTAGGCGGGGCATATGTTCATACAAAACATTCGGGAGGCTGCGACCACTTTGTGAAAAGCCAGGAGGAAGGTATTGATAAGCTAAGAGAATTGATCAAATTTGACCCGCCCCAGAAGACATATATCGATCGCCGGGAGACTAAAGAGCCTAAAATTCCTGTGGAAAAACTCTATGAGATACTGCCAAAAGATACTTACAGGGCCATTAATGTGAGAGAAGTAATCAAGTGCATCGCTGATGACAGTTATTTCTCCGAGTATAAGAAGGAGTATAAAACAGGCAGGGGTGATACAATCGTCTGTGGTAAGATGTGGCTGAAGGGTATCCCTGTAGGGGTTGTGGCCTCTAACGGGATAGGAGTAATCTTTATCGAAGCAGCCAGAAAGGCGGCAGAATGGATGATCCGCTGTGGAAATGACAAGACCCCCCTGCTCTTTATCCAGAACGCCCCTGGATATATGGTGGGCAAACAGGAAGAATGGGAGGGAATCGGTAAGTATGGAGCGGATATGGTTCGCACCTGCAGTACTGTTCAGGTACCGAAGATTCAGTGGGTTATAGGTCCCGACCACGGAGCCGCAAATTATGGTATGTGTGGCAGGGCATATAGACCACGGTTTTGCTTCCAGACGATGCGTGCCAGGACCTCTGTTATGTCTGGAAGAACAGCAGCCTTTATCCTCACCAGTCTTGAAAGAAGGAAGGCAAAGGAAGCAGGCAAGGAGATGGATGAAGAGGAAGTTGTAAGATTTGATGCCCTGATGAGGGAAAAGTATGAGCGAGAGGCTAATCCCTTCTTCACCGGGGCGCGTCTGTTTCACGATGGTGTAATTGCCTTAAAAGAGTCCCGGGATGTTCTGGCAAGGGCTTTCGAACTTGCTTTACATAAGTCAATCCCGAACTCTGTCTTCGGGAATGTAAAGTTTTAGTATCAATCACAACATACCCGGTTTCGCCCATTCTGTTTGGCAACTAAGAGGGCTTGATCCGCATGGATGAGCAGGGTTTCCAGTGTGAGATTTTCAGTGTCCATAGCAGCAACGCCCAGACTTGCAGTGACCTTTGCAGTCCCCTTGGTGGTGTTCAATGTCACCTGCGCGATAGTCGTGCGCAGACGTTCAGCCGCCTGGCAAGCGGCAGTCAGATTACTTTCAGGCAGCAACATTACAAATTCATCTCCTCCGTAACGGCCCAATACGTCCACTTTACGCAGTTGCTGGCGACAGCATTCAGCTACCCGTTGCAGGACTTCATCACCAACGGTGTGCCCGAAGGTATCGTTAATCTGCTTAAAGTAGTCAATATCCAGCATAATTACAGATAAGGGGTGCTGATAGCGATAGGCACGATGACTCTCATCTTCAGCTAGCTTGTAAAAATGGCGCCGGTTGTACAGACCTGTCAGCGAATCGGTAATCGCTAAGTGTTTCACTTCCTTGATTGTTTTTTCTAGTGTTTCCTCATTTTGTTTCAGATTTCTGAACAACAGGTAATGCGGTTTCTCTAATCCTGTTTCAACGATGGCGATGTAAATTAAATAAAATGCGATAAGTTTGAAGAAATGCCCGATCAGATTGGAAATGCCATACACGCTGATATATAACGTGAACGTTAATTCCGCTCCGATAGTCAAGACAATGGACATAACCAACCACTGCAATACATTCCGGTCGAACGAGGTACGTCTGCGAAGCAGTAGCACGATGGAGGCTAAGAGGATGAGTGAAATGATATACTCACTTATCTTCTTAAATGGTGTCATGCCTACCCCTTCCACAAAACAAGCCGGGAAAGCACCGGTAAATATCGTGGCTAGCGCAAGGACAGTGGCTACCGCAAACACCGCAAACCCGAGATAGATATTCAGTTTCCGTTGGAGAAATACAGGTGAGATGAGCAAGGTAAGGCTTTGGAGATAGCGGGCAGCAATCCAGAGCTGAGTCGGTAAATTAGCGCCATATCCAGGAAATACACCCATACCTTTGTAAGCCAGCGTATGAATCAGGTCCAGACTGCTGATGAACAAAAAAGCAATCCCCATGAACAGGAGGTAATTATTGTCCATGCGTTTTCTCGAGTGCCAGGAAAACACAAAAATCACATAGCCGACAAAAATGCTGAATATCTCCACAAGGCTATGAAAAAGGAGGTAGCTATAAAGACTGCTCAAGTATAAGCCGAACAGAACCAACCCATGGAATAAAAGGAATACACCTTTATTTAGAATCTCAGAAAGCTTTACCATTGTATTGCAGATATCTCTCTTTTAGGGCCATCAATTTCCAATCCTAATCTGTTGCCAGATAGTATTATATCAATTTTTGAATAATACCACATAAGCATTATAATTTGCAAGTTCGAGTTGACATTTTGCCGGGGTTCTATTATTATCCCAATTTATTGTTTAGATAACAAACTGTTAAGGAGGAAAAAGATGTCAGATATCCTATTAAAAGAAGAGAAAGAAGGTATCCTGATATTAACTCTCAACCGCCCCGAAGCGATGAACTGTTTTAATTTTGCCCTGCTTAACGAGCTCAATGCGGCCATTTCTGAGGCAAATTTTGACCCTGACCTTAGGGTAATAATCATTACCGGCGCATCCGGTGAAAAAAGGGCGGCATTTTGTACCGGGGCAGATCTGGTTGAGAGAAGAACCATGTCTCCAGACGATGTCAAGAGGTTCATTCATACCATCAGTTCCACGTTTTCCAATGTCCAAAATGTAAAGGTACCTGTTATCGCAGCGATTAACGGTTTTGCCTTCGGGGGAGGATTAGAGCTGGCTCTGGCCTGCGACATAAGAGTAGCTTCCTCCAACGCGCTCATGGGATTGACAGAGACCAGCCTTGCCATTATTCCAGGGGCAGGGGGTACCCAGCGTTTGCCCAGAGTTGTAGGTATATCAAAGGCCAAGGAGCTTATATACACAGCCAGGCGCATTACTGCGGATGAGGCATTAGCCTGCGGTCTGGTAATCCAGGTAGTGGAGCCCGATAAGTTAATAGATGTCTGTATGGAAAAAGCCCATAAGATTGCTGAGAACGGTCCTATAGCTGTGCAGCAGGCAAAATTTGCTATCAATAAAGGGATGGAGTGCAGCCTCGATATCGGTCTCGGGATAGAAGCCAGGGCTTATGCCATAACAATACCCACGGAAGACCGTATTGAGGGACTCAATGCCTTCAAAGAGAAGCGGAAACCAGAATACAAAGGGAGATAACAGCAAGCTTAAGCTTGCTGTTGCGAAAAGCAGAATACAGGGGCAGATAAAAAACTGATGAGGAGGTTTGAATTATGGAATTGAAATACCCTAAGAAGGTTAGGTTAGGGGATATAACCGTGCGAGATGGGTTTCAGCATGAAGAACACTTCATACCTACAGAAGCAAAGCTCTTTTACCTGGAAGAGTTAATCCTGTGTGGTTTCAAACGCCTTGAGGTAACAAATTTTGGGAATCCCAAAGGGATGCCCCAGTTCAAAGACGCAGATGAGTTAATGAAACAGTTAAGGGGAAGCAAGAAATTAGCAAAGGCAGGTATTAACTGGGAGGAAATAGAACTCACAGCGATCACCATAAGGGAACAGGCAGTGGACAGGGCAATTGAGGCTAAGAAAGAAGGATGGGGCCCTGACCGTATCCTGATGATGGTCTCCACAGATGAACAGCATCACTTTGCTAACTCAGGCACATCACTGCCAGCTTACTGGAAAGAGGCAGAAAGATGCACCAAAAAGGCAGCCGACGTGGGAATCAAGATGTGCGGCTGTGTCAGTACTATATGGGGAAGCCCTATCTCCGGACCTACAAAACTGGAAGATGCTGTGGAATTTTCCAAACGATGGCTGGATATAGGTGCTGCAGACATAGAACATGCGGATCACGACGGTTCAGCACCGCCGAATCAGGTCTACCGTTATTATTCCATGGTTCTGGATACTATGCCGAACACAGACCTCCACGTGGGCCACTTTCACGTAACACGGGGTTGGGGACTGGCCAATGTGCTGGCTGCCCTTCAGGCTGGTATTGACATATTTGAAGGAACCATTGGTGGTCTGGGAGGCCAGCCTGCCAACTTTATCGATGGTGTCCCTGTTACAGGTACCGGGGCATATTACTACAAGGACCCTAACGTGGTTGGTTTAGCTACCATGGAGGACATGGCAGTTATGATGGACGAAATGGGTATAGAGATCGGGATAAATGTAGACCGTCTCCTGGAATTGGGTACCCTGATGGAAAAGACCATAGGACGCCGCCTCCGCTCTGAAGCAATCCTGAATGGCAGGATTCCCAAAAAGCCCAGAGAGGAATTTAAACGAAAAGGACTGGCAAAAGTCAAAGAAAAACTGGGCGAAAAACCCGATCAGATTTATCCTGATGGCTGGCCTGAGAAAGCTCAGTATAAAGGAAAGTAAGGGGAGCAAGGAGGAGTTGAAGCGTCAATTAAGGAGAGCGCAGCAAATTTCTGCAAAAATATCTGCCCAGTTTGTACAACAGCCAGGAAAAAACAGAAGGGTGCTGCTTATTGGTTTGTCAAGAATGTAGATCGAAAGGTTTGCCCTTTTTGCAAGTCTTATGAAAGTGTATACGGCAGACTTGCATATGAGCCAGAACCGAAAGGTGAAATTTAAGCAACAGCCTGATGTAAAGGGTCTGCACGACAACGTCATTGTATTTATTAGATTCTTCACGGAGCCTGCCCCGAGCAAAGTAACAAGGTTCCTTACGGAGTTTACCTTGAGCGAAGTGACAAGATTCCTCGCTTTTCTCGGAATGATGGGCGAGGGGTTCAGAATGACAAAAACGTTTTTTTGAGGTTGTCGGATAGTCTCTAAAGGGGGTCATTAAATGCAGATAGGGCTTATGAACAATCCTATGGAGCCATTTGAAAAAGAAATCTTAGCCATTGGCAATGCCGGTTATGACTTTGTAGACTTAACCATAGAGGGACCACACATACAACACTCAGACATTGATAGAATAAAGTCCTTTCTTCAGCGCTATGGGCTCTTCATAGTTGGCCATACCGACCCCTGTTTACCTTATGCCTACCCAATTAAAGGTATACGTGACGCATCCATAAAGGAACTTGAACGTTGTGCCTCTATATTCTCCGCTCTTGGTGCCAGGGTAATGAATATCCATCCATGTTATACCTTTCCACCTGCCATGAAGGCAAACCAGATCGAGCTCAACATAGAGGCACTATCTGACATAGTTGAAATGGCAAGTTCTTTTCAGTTAACGGTCGCTTTTGAAAATTTCAGGCCCCCTTTTGATTCTGTCTCCACATTCAAAAAGATTTTGGCAAAAGTTCCCGGGCTGAAGGTACACCTTGACTTTGGACATGGAAACATGGGCATCGATGACGGGGTTGCATTTTGTAAAGAATTTGGGGAAGAGATCGTTCATGTTCATCTTTCAGACAACATGGCGTCAGGTGATCACCATATTCCGTTAGGTTCAGGAAATATAGAGTGGAGAAACGCCATACAGACACTGAAGTCTGTAGGATACAACGGGGCAATTACACTGGAAATCTTTTGCAGTGATGATACTGTTCGTTTTGAGTACCTGGAAATAAGCCGTAAGCTTCTTCACAGATACTGGGGGTGAAGCTATTACTATTATTATATGCTCAAGGGTTTGACTCCATGTAGCGGGAAAGGGAGTTTTGAATCTCATTTCATTCAAAGGAGGTAGTTCAGCATGGATTTCGAGTTTACCAAAGAAGAAAAGGCGTTACAGGAAGAGGTTCGTAAATTTATTAAAAAGGAATCAACCCCGGAAATGTTGAAGGAAACCGAAGAGATGGGTGATATCTATGGGGCACCTGAGGGCAGAAAGATCATTCAGAAGATGGCAGCAAAGGGATGGCTTACTCCTACATGGCCAAAAGAATACGGTGGACTGGGACTGTCCGATGTTGCAAGTTACATGATCCGGGAAGAGATGGGTTATCATGGTCTGCCTTTTGGTTTCATCGCTGCCCATATGGCAGGTCCTACTATCCTTCGATTCGGAAGCGATGATATGAAAAAGAAGTGGTTACCACGAATAGCAAGCGGGGAACTGGAATTTGCCCTTGGATATACAGAACCTCAGGCAGGATCAGACCTTTCTGCCTTGAATCTTCGGGCTGAAGACAAAGGTGATTACTTTCTGTTAAATGGGAACAAGCTGTTCAACACCAGTTGTCATATCGCAGACTGCCACTGGCTGGCGTGCAGGACTGACTTTACTGTAGCAAAACACAAAGGTGTTTCGATGATGATAGTGGACCTGAACAGTCCAGGTATCACAATAAGTCCTATGGTTACCATGGCTGGTTGGCAAACCAACGAGGTTGTCTATGAAGACGTCCATGTGCCAAAAGACCGCCTCGTGGGTGAAAAGAACAAAGGGTTCTATTACCTGATGGCGGCTTTGGATTTTGAGAGGATGTTTCCTCTTGGAAGGTACCGCCGTGTCTTCGATGAAGTGGTCGAATATACAAAAGAAACAATATTAGACGGGAAACCTCTGTCCAAAGACCCATTGATACGTCAAAAGCTGGCACAGCTTTCCACCGAAATCGAGGTTACGCGACTCCTTTACTATCAACTCGCCCATATCCTGGATAAGGGAGGTATCCCAAACTATCAGTCGTCAATGGAAAAGACCTTCGCCACAGAGTGTGCCCAACGAATTGTAAATGTGGGAATGGATATTCTGGGTCTCTATGGCCAACTTAAGGAGGATTCCAAATGGTCTCAATTGAAAGGGAAGGTAGAAAAATTCTATCGAACCAGTATTGTGGAGACAATTTACGCGGGAACCTCTGAGATACAGAGAAACATTATTGCCCAAAGAGGATTGGGATTGCCGAGATAACTAGCCGAATCTGTGGGTTTTATTCTAAACTGCTGAAGGAGGAAATAAGCATGGATTACGATTTAAATGAAGAACAGGAATTACTGAAAAAAGCAGCCAAAGGCTTTCTATCTAAGGAATGTAAGCCTCTGTTCGTAAGAGAGATGGAGGAGGACCCTCAGGGGATTACACCCGAACTCTGGCAAAAGATGGCGGAGCTTGGATGGATGGGACTGATATTCCCCGAGGAATACGGTGGTATTGGTGGTAGTTATCTTGATTTGATGGTGCTTCTTGTTGAAATGGGATATTCCTGTCTGCCAGGGCCTTTCTTCTCCACGGTTATTTTAGGCGGAATGACCCTCATGGAGGCAGGAAATGAAGAGAAAAAACAGGAGTTACTGGCAGGAATTGCAGAAGGCAAGATATTCGTTACCCTGGCACTAACTGAGGCAACTGCAGGGTATTCGCCTGAAAGGATAGCAGTGAAGGCAGAAAAAGACGCCGATAATTTTGTAATCAATGGAACAAAACTCTTTGTTCCTGACGCCCATCTTGCCAATTATATTATCTGTGTTGCAAGAACAAAAGAAGGCGGAAACAAAGAAGACGGAATTACCCTTTTTCTGGTAGATGCAAAAAGCCAGGGGGTAGTGATTACTCCTCTTAAAACATTTGCCGGAGATAAACTTAACGAAGTCGTCTTCAACAACGTAAAGGTCCCTGAAAGAAACATCCTGGGTGAGCTGGACAAGGGTTGGTCAATTATGAAAAAGGTTATTCAAAAGGCAGCAATCGCCAAGTGTGCGGAGATGGTTGGAGGGGGTCAGCGTGCACTGGAGCTGACAATAGAGCAGGTTACCGAAAGGGAGCAGTTCGGTGTAAAGGTAGGAAGTTTTCAGGCCATTCAGCACCATTGTGCAAACATACTAACCTATCTCGAAACATCAAGGTTAATGACCCATCAGGCAGCGTGGAGAATAAGCGAAGGCTTGCCTTGTGAAAAGGAGATTGCCATGACCAAGGCATGGGTGACTGATTCCTGCCGCAGTCTTCTTGCACTTGCGCATCAGGCTGTCGGGGGCACAGGCTTTATGGAAGAACACGATCTCCAACTCTATTTCAGAAGGACTAAGGCGGCAGGGGTGTATTTCGGAGATGCCGATTTTCATCGTGAGGCACTGGCCGATGTGATGGGACTATAATACGGCACTCAAATTTTAAGGAACAGGGTAGGGTTGGAAAATCCTACCCTATTCCTTATTCAATTTCAGAGAAACTTAGATACCTCCAGCTTCTCTCTTTAACCTACTTTTATACCCATTACACCGCATATACAACTCTTCTAACTCTATTTCGTTGTAATGCAGACCAATATCTCTGATGGAATGCGCATCGCTGTTTTCCAGTGTAATGAGATTATATTCTCTTGCTACCTCTTTTACTTTATCCTCCTGAAGCTGCCATGCCGCGTTTTTGATTTCAATCCCATGGATTTTATCACCCTCTTCTTTTAAGAATTCCCTGAAATGACCCCCGAAAAAAGGGTGGGCACAAAACCTGAAAACAGCATCATCGGGGAGGTATAATTCCACCACATGCTCCCTATGGAGGGAAATCTCCTGTCCAGGAATAATCACAATCTCACCGGGAAAATGAATATCTGCTACCTCTTTTACCCTAAATCCATAATCTTTTTTATCATGATCGGTAATAGCGATTCCATCCAGCCCCCTTTTCTTTACCTGCCGGATAATTTTCCTTACCGTATCTACCCTGGGAACAGGATCAGCAGTAGACTCAAGACAATGGGTATGGAGATCAATTTTTATCTTCAATTGAATAGCCTTTCATACTGAAAGCAACTCGTAACTGCTTAGGAGTAAGAAGTCAGAGTTTACAACTGACCACTGACAACGGACAACCGACACTATCTATATCCGCTCGGAAGCAATAATTGCAGCTCCGAAGGCACCAACTATCTGCGGCTCCTGAGGGACAAGGAGTCTGGTTTCTATCTTCTCTTCAATAGCACGCACAACCCCTGCGTTCTTCGCAACCCCTCCTGACATAACCACTTTTTCCCTCAAACCCACCTGCCCTACCATACCCATGATGCGCCTGGCAATAGCATGGGCTATACCTGCTGCAATATCGGCCTTCTTATGACCACGGGCAAAGAGGGATATGACCTCTGATTCAGCAAAGACAGTACACATGCTGCTTACATCTACCTTCTCCTTAGAGGCAAAGAACAAATCGCCCATCTCTCCAATATCAACTGACAGAGCCAGTGCCATTACCTCTAAGAACCGACCTGTTCCGGCAGCACATTTGTCGTTCATAACAAAGTTGGTCACTCTACTGTTGTCACCAATTCCTATTACCTTGCTGTCCTGACCGCCAATATCAATGACTGTATGAACTTCGGGGAAAAGCCTTACAGCTCCCCGTGCATGGCATGTTATTTCAGTAACCTCAGCATCGGCATGAGCAACAGCCCCTCTTCCATAACCTGTCCCCAATATGTAGCTTATATCGTCTTTTTTCAGACCAGCGGACTTAAGGGCATTCTCTATGGACTCCTCAGCGGCACCCTTATAGTAGTGCCCGCTCCGCATAATGTCGTATGACAGGATTTCCCCATCTCCATCCAATATCACCGTCTTGGTACAGAGGGAACCCACATCTACCCCCGCCACTATAGCCATTCTCTTACCTTCTTCTTGAATCTATCATCTCGTATAATGCCTGAAGCCTTGTCTCTATCTGAGCATCTGAAATCATAGCTGAATCAATCATGTCTCCTTCAACAATTACCCCAGGAATCCCATATTTTTTATCCAATACATCTATTACCTCCGGTTGAGAAAGGTTCATTACCCTGCATGTTTTGGAGGAAAACATGAGCAATCCGTCAAGGGAGTAATCATCAATCAACTTACCTATCAAGTCTATTGTTCCCTTGGGAGAAAAGGTATAAACCAGGTGGCTTTCCATTCCATAATAAAGGTCTGCCCAGGTCTCAACCGGATGTTCAGGGTCAATCAGTTCCGGATGAGGGAAAAACTCCCATGGGTATCTTCCACAGAGACAAACAGCACCATGAGGGATAAATTTGCGCATAAATTTGCCTAAAAATGCCCAGGGAAGCCACCCATCCCAATATAGCCGGTATTTCTCTCCATCCGGGGCTATTGCAGGGATACCCTTTTCTCTCCGCTCTTGTAACTCTTGCAGGAGTTTTTCGTAATAGGCAATACCTGCCGTATTCCCCATCAGATAGAAAACAGGTGCAATACTTACACCATAGTCCCAGAGTGTCCAACGAGACGGTTTATCCTTAAAAAATTCCCAACACTGATTTCTGAGTGTAGCTACTTTTTTGAGTACACTTAAAATCTCACTCATTCGATCATAATCGAAGGGTTTCCCGCATACCTCTTCAAAGGTCGGTATAACAACCTCTTTAAATTGCCTGTAAACAAATTCTCTCATTCTGAGCATGTCTTCTATATCTACAACAGCCGGAAGGTCAATAGGCAAAACTCGAACTCCAAATCTTCGATGAAGCCCTTCAGCATAATGGGACATTTCAGGACAGAGCCGACCTGCTACCATCAAATCAGGCATCGGGAGTATCGCCTGTGAATTTATGGGTATCCCTCTGGCTACGGCTTCACCCATCCCCATGTGAAGCCGATGATATGAGCATGTTTCGGGAAGGTCTCCTGCCATCTCTGCTACCTTTAATACCTCTTCCCCTGCTCCTATGCCCCCACAGTATGCGGCATAACCGGCCATAAAGTGGCATTTCATACCCATTGCATAGGCGAATATGAATGTGGGACCCGATGCCCATGCCACCAACTCTCCTCTCTCCTTGGCTGTTCTCAGGTCAGCCCAGTGTTTATCTACTAGTGGTCTTATCTCATTCGTTGTTTGAAGCCGGTTTACCTTATAGTTTGCATCCATCATACACCTCTTATTGTCTCAGCAAACGACTGCAACCTGGTCTTTACACCTTCCAGAGAGATAATCTCATGTTCCATCTCTATCATTACCTCAGGCACACCCTCTTCCGCCATCTTGCTTCTGAAATCAGGATAATAACAGGTGTGAGGAGGACAGTACTTTACCCGAACACTGATAATACCCCTGGCATCATTATCCCTCATTTTCTTTATTGCCTCATCGCCCCAGTGGATATCCCAAACCCCTTTGGTAGGACAGAGAGGGGTTTTGGTAAGATAACGATCAGCAAGGGCATTTATTGGATTACCATTCAGATTGATTTTATTTGCAAAGTATCTTGAGCCGACGTAGAGATCATCATCAGGGATAATCATCCCCAGATCCTCTATCAGGTCAAGGATGTCAAATTGAAGGGTCTGGCAGAGACAGCCGACAGGGATAACCTTAATCCTTTCTTTTTGAGGTGTTACACTCTTTTCTTCCATCCCAGAAATAAGCTCTGTCAGCAATTCATTGTGGTCTTCTTTTGGCATCAGCATGCCCGACCATACAATCTGCATAGTCTCTTTTGCCTTTAATATCTCGGGCTTTGCCCGTCGTATTTCATAGACCCTTTCCATAAGGGTGCGGTTCTTATTGTATATTTCAATACTCTTCTTAAGACTATCGTCGCTTATCATTTTGCCAGTGAAATCCTCTAACGATGTCTTGAAAGATTCTAATTCTTTTAGTGCAAAATCCCTTGTGGGATCGCCGGGATAGATAGCAGGAAGGTATAAAACCTTTTGGTAGGCAGGTTTAAAATGTCTCTCCATAATAAAGGGAAACTCTCCAGCCTGCAAGCATTGTCTTATATGGAATACCATCCCGTCCATAAAACCCAGTTTTCCTCTCACTGCATCATCAACAAAGCTTCTTGTAATACCACAGTCATATGGTGGTACATGGGCGTGTCCCCAGGTTACAGGTTCGTTACCTCTCCATATGACGACAGGAACAAGACCGGCTGCGTGGACTATCTCTTCAGGAACGTGCATCGGGAAACATCCAATAATTTTCTTATTCTTACGCTCCTTGAGTCCAGCAACATACCCATAGGGATCTGATGTCACCTCTGCAATCCTACTCAGTGCCCTTTCCATACTATATCCCTTTCTTTTACCCCTTCCCAAACCCTCCCCCTTGAAGGGGGAGGGGAGGGTGGGGGTGGTAACCTGTTTATCTGTAACTATTCAGGTAGGCACAGAGCACCAAAGGCACAAAGTAGGAAAAAAACAACGAAACGACACTGCTCTGCTTTCTTCCTATGTGCCTTTGCCACTTTGTGTCTGAGTAGTAACGTTTATCTTATAGTCAATTCAGGAAATAGGCTTCTTGCATTTACCAGTCTTTGCACATAGGGGGCTCCCTGAGCAAAGACCCAAGTCCTTGCATCCCTGAACATACGTTCTACAGGGTGACGTTTTGTGCAGCCAAAACCTCCATGAACCTCTACTGACATATTAGTAGCCTTCAGAAGTAGTTGGGATGCAAATGCCTTGGCGGATGCGGTCTCGGCGCTGTGTTTCACCTTCCTGTCAGCGAGTATTGCCGCCTTGTAAACTAGGAGTCGGGCTGCCTCAATCTCAGTAGCAATGTCACCAAGGGAAAAGCTGACCATCTGATACTCACCTATAGGGTGACCAAAGGCATGTCTGCTCTTAGCGTATTTAACAGCCTCTTCAAGGGCTGCTCTCGTCAGCCCAATAAAACCCGCAGCCAGCGTGGTCCTGGTCTCATCAAGGGTGGACAGGGCGTACTTCAGCCCCTTCCCTTCTTCACCAACCAGCTGTTCCTTCGGAAGTACACAGTCCTTAAGTAGCACCTCTTCATCCTGATGCCCTCTGCATCCCATAGTCGGAACCTTTTCTATAACTGAATAGCCGGGTGTCCCCTTTTCTATCACAAATGCACTGATACCCCTTGCCCCCCTGGAAGGGTCAGTCTTTGCCATAACTACCCCCCAATCTGCAGCATGAGCAAAGCTCATATACCTCTTTCTCCCATTGAGAACATACTTGCCATTTTTCATCTCGGCAACGGTTTCAAGGGCACTCGCATCAGAACCCACGCCGGGCTCGGTAAGACCAAAGGCACCAAATGCCTCCCCCCTGGCTACAGGTGCTACATACTTTTTCTTCTGCTCTTCGTTGCCTCCAGCCAGGATAGTCGTCGGTGCGAGGCCCGGTGCCTCCATAAGCATTCCAGCCATAGCAGACTGAGAGGCATATGTGATCTCCTCAGCAGCTATGCATATGTCCAATACAGGCCATGCAGTACCATCGTACTCCTTTGGTATATACATTGCCATATATCTATGGGGGGGCTGCCCCATCTTTTTTATCAGTCCCCAGGGCATTTCGTCCTTTTCGTCAATCTCAGCAGCTATGGGTGCAACTTCTCTCTTACCAAATTCTCCTGCCTGTCGTTTAATTTCTTCCTGCTCCGTTGTCAGATCAAAACAAACAGCCATTGTTTCCCTCCTTTCAGCGAGAGCTTATCTCCTTCTGGAATCGATGGTTTCCAGCAAGGCTTCGATTCTCGTTCTTATCTGGTCATCCGAAACCATAGTAGAGTCGATCATATCCCCATCGATGACAACCCCGGGTATGCCGTACTTTCTATCGATCCTGCTTATGATGTCCTGCTGTCCCAGGTTCCAGAGCCGGCATGTCTTCGATGAAAAGAATAGCATGCCGTCAACCGAATACTCCTGTATAAGCTTCTCAATGTGCTCTTCCCCTCCCCACGGCCCATCATGATATGCTAATGCGTTAGGACTGGTATAGAGCAGCCTGATCCATTCATAGACAATATCATCGGCTTCCGGGTTTATATCCTCAGGATGCGGGAAAAACTCCCATGGATACCTTCCTGTCACCGGGATAGCCCCGTGAGGAACCATCAAGCGAATGAACTTCCCCAGAAATGCCCAGGGAAGCCACCCATCCCAGTAGAGGCGATATTTCTCCCCGTTAGGATGAACCGCGGGGATATTCTTTTCTGCCCTATCTTCCAGTTGTTTTAACAGATTTTGATAGTATTCTAAGCTCTCAGGTTTCCCCATAGCATAGAATATGGGTGCTATGCTGACACCATAATCCCACATCGTCCAGAGGGCCGGTTTCCTCTTCAAAAATTCCCAGCATTTGTTACGAATCAGACAGGCATCTTTCCATTTTCTGAAGATCTCCCTCATATTCTCTTCATTAAATTTACTGCCACTTACATCTTCTATAGCCGGTATGAGAATATCCTTCACCTGCGCTGTTACATACTTCTCCATCCTCGGCCGATCCTCACTCTTGCGACACACCGGCAGCTCTATCGTTAAAGCCCTTATCCCAAATCTCCGGTTAATTCCCTCCATATAATGAGACATCTCGGTACAAAAACGTCCCGCAATCAATAAATCCGGAATAGGGAGTATTACCCTTTCGTCGCTTATGGGCCATCCCTTCATTATGATTGCCGCCATCCCGGTATGAAGGCGATGATAAGAACAGGTATCCCTGAGCTCCCCGTATCTCTCCGCAGCTTCAAGCACCTCATCTGCCATCCCTCTTCCCCCGCAATAAGCTGCATACCCTGCCATGAAATGGGATGATATGTTGGGAGTGGCATACGAATATATAAACATGGGTCCAGAACCCCACGCAATTTTCTGTCCCCTTTCCTTTGCTTCTCTAAGCTCTCTCCAATGTCTGTCAACCAGGGGACCTACCCCTGAAGTATCAAGTCTGTTCAGTTTATATTCAATCCCCATCTTTAAACACCTCCTATCATTTCTTTGAATGATTGCAGCCTTGTTTTAATTCCCTCTAAAGAGATAATTTCATGCTCTATCTCAATAAGGACCTCAGGTATACCGGCATCTGCCAACTTCTCTTTAATATCAGGATAATAACAGAGATGAGGAGGACAGTATTTGGTCAATAAGGTGATGATGCCGTCTGCCTTGAGTTTCTTCGCTTTATTTACCAACTCATCTCCCCAGTGCAGCTCGATCTCACCCCTTGCCGGGTCTACAGGCGTCTTAATAAAGTGGCGTTCTACCAAAGCTCCTATCGGATCATCTGTTATCTCTGCGTCGTTTGCAAAGTATCTGTATCCAACATATATGTCATCATCTACAACGATCATTCCAAGATCTTCTATCATGTCCAGCAGCTCAAGCTGGGGATGGATGCATAGACATCCTGAGAGAAAGACCTTTTTCCCTTTTGTCGGTTTGTATCCATTTTTCTCAAGCCCTGATAAGAGGTTTGCGAGTAATTTGTTGTGATCCTCTTTCGGCATCAGCATGCTCGACCATACTATCCTTAGAATATCTCTTGCCCTCAAAATCCCCGGCTTCTGCCTTCTTATATCGTAAAGCTTCCTTAGTAAGGAACGATTTCTGTTATATATGCTGATGCTCTCTTTTAATCTGTCATCCGTGATCTTTCCCCCACCGAACTCCTCAATGCCTCGTCTAAGCTTTTCAAGCTCTTCCCGGGTTAAGTCCTTCGATGCCCTGTCTCCATGATATATCGGTGGGAAATAGAGATACTCCTCGAACGGAGGACATGCATTCTTTTCAACAATGTACGGAACCTCCTGGGATTGTAAACATTCCCTCAAGAAAACCATGCCGTCCATGAACTTCAACTTCCCTTTGACTGCATCATCCACCACACTCTTATTCATCGGGCAGTTGTAGGGAGGTACATGTTTGTATCCCCACGTGATAGCCTCATTACTTCTCCACATAACCACAGGAAGCATACCGGCGGCATGTATTATCTCCTCAGGTATCCACATCGGAAAGATGCCAATAACCTTTTTTTTATTCGCCTCTCTCCACTGTGAAACGCTCGCGTAAGGATCCGATGTGTACTTAACAAACTCATTCATTAAACCTTCCATAAGATGCTACCTCCTTTGCTTTTCCAAAATTTCTAATTAAACCACGAAGAGCTTCTCCAAAAGCCTTTTCGTTAATTTCCCCACCTGAAATAGATGTTCCTCTACGGCTCTCCTTGCAGATTCCGCATCCCTTTCAGAAAAAGCCTCCAGGATATTTCTATGGGCAAATATACATGATTCCAGCACCCCAGGACTTGTACAGCCTAAATACCAGTATCTCGCCAGAGGTCCTCTCTTCTGGCTCAATAAATGTACAAGAAGAGACTTTTTACACACTGAAATAAAAATATTATGGAATTCATTATTTAACTTGAGCCATTTCTCGTAGTCCATCTGGCATTCCTTATCCTCCAAGATGGACTCTATTTCTCTCATTCTATCCACATCTTCTTTTGAGATGTTCTCCATAGCCAGATAGGCAGCAAGCCCCTCAAGTACTCCAACAATAAAAAACATCTCCTCTATCTCTTCAGGGGATGATTTTAATACTGCTGCCCCTTTATTGGGGATTATCTTCACAAGCCCCTCAGTCTCCAGCCGCTTTATAGCCTCCCTCAGGGGGGTTCGGCTTACATTTAGCCTTTCTGCTAATGATGCCTCTATCAGCCTTTCGCCTGGTTGAAAGTAACCGGAAAATACAGCCTTCCTCAAGAATTTATAGACAGATTTCTCTATGGATTCGCCCTTTTTCACTAACAGCTTGAACTTAAAGGGGTTATTACTCAAGAATTGACCTCCAGAGGATAATACAATTCAGAATACAATATACTTCATTGTACCTTATAACAAATAGTGATAATTGGTCAAGGTTTTTTATTAGGTAGAATTCCCTCTTCCCCCTTAACCTCAAGAGTCTGTCAACATGCGACTTCTTTTAAAAAACTCGTTCCATTCTCAAGGGAATTCACACCAAAGGCTGAGGCTATGGTCTGTCCTACATCGGCAAAGGTATGCCTGACACCTAAATCTCTTCCTTCAGGACAGGATGGGTTAAACACCAGCAGAGGAATGTACTCTCTGGAATGATCTGTACCCGGGGTTGTGGGGTCACATCCATGATCAGCAGTAATAATCAGAAGATCACCATCGGTTAGCAAGCCCAAAATTTCAGGAAGGTTGTTATCAAATTCTTTCAGTCCGTCAGCATATCCTTTAACATCTTTTCTATGCCCCCATATCATA
This sequence comes from Thermodesulfobacteriota bacterium, assembly GCA_040757775.1. Lineage (NCBI taxonomy): Bacteria > Pseudomonadati > Thermodesulfobacteriota > Thermodesulfobacteriota bacterium. The sequence goes on along the minus strand of JBFLWQ010000009.1, from coordinate 39,139 downwards.
TCGAAGTCGATCAGGTTTGTAAAGATCAGCCCCTTGTTCGTACATTTTATCGCTTTAATGGTCCTTATTATTCCATCAAGGTTGTTTTCGGTAGGGATTGTTAGACTCAATCCTCTGCCTGCAAATATGTCACTGATTTTGCCTACACCTATCACTGGCAATCCGGCCTCTTTTAGGACATCTAAGATCGTATTACCGGGAGGAGGGATTGAGTAATCTTTTCTTGCCCTTGTTCTTTTAAAACTACCAGGTTTGCCAATAAAGGGACGGGCTATTACCCTTAATATACCATAAGGATTCAGTATCTCCCTGGTTACCTGACATATCTCATAGAGTCTACTCAGAGGGATTATGTCCTCATGGGCAGCTATCTGAAATACACTATCCGATGAAGTATATATTATAGGTTTTCCTGTGTTTAAATGCTCCTCGCCCAGGTATTTAATGATCTCTGTGCCTGAGGCGGTAAAATTTCCAATGACATCCAGCCCTGTTGCCTCCTTAAATTTTTCTATAATCTCCTCGGGAAACCCATTTGGGAATACCGGGAAAGGGTTATCCAGAATCACACCGGCTAGCTCCCAATGGCCTGTAGTGGAGTCCTTTCCCTTAGACCTCTCTGACATCTTTCCATAAAAGGCCGTGGGTACTACGTTGTTTTTTAATCCCTTTATATCCTCTATCAATCCCAATCCCATAGACTCTAAATTTGGGAGATTCAATCCTCCCAATTCCTCAGCAATATTTTTAAGGGTATTGCTTCCAACATCACCGTAATCCAGAGCATCTGGCAGCTCACCAATGCCAACACTATCCAGTATTATAAGAACTATGCGCTCAATACAATTCGATGGCATTGAATAACAGTCTCCCACTTAATAAGGAAGGTGGTAAAGATTCTGGTTCTTCTCCCAATCAGTTGGGAGGAAGGAGTCTAGGATTCGAGGTTTCAAGGGTTTGTTTTCTAGTGATGTTTTTAAAGATACCAGCAACAAGCCCAAATTACAAGGGTAAACCATGGAGAAAAAACAATTTACAAGAATCGATTTATATTATACGATAAAACTCTTATAGTATCAGTTATCAGTTATCAGTTATCAGTTATCAGTTATCAGTTATCAGTTATCAGTTATCAGTTATCAGTTGTATGTTGTATGTGTAGATGGAGGCTTGCAGTTGACCATCTTAAACAGATATATCGGTAGAGAATCATTAAAGATATTTCTCTTGAGTATAAGCGCTTTTGTTGTTATTTATCTTATAGTTGACGTTCTTGAGAATATAAATGACTTTATTAAGCAGGGAGTCTCTTTCTCTACAACTATTGAATTTTTCGTATTTAAGATTCCCCTTATAATGGTTCAGGTCGCCCCTGTTGCTACTCTGCTTTCCTCTATAATAACCTTAGGGATACTGTCTAAAAACAGCGAAATTATAGCTATTATGACAAGCGGGGTAAACATATATAGAATTATTACTCCTATCATAGGGATATCCCTGCTGGTCAGTATTGGATCTCTGGTAGGCAACGAGTCTATTTTACCCTATACAAACCAGAGGATCAAATATATTGAAAGTACAGGATTAGAAAAAAAGAACCCACGTGGTTCTTTTAAACAAAACAGGATTTTGTACCGAAGCAACAGCTCCATTTACAATATAAACATATTCGATCCCCAAAAAAACACCCTAAAAGGTATAACCATCTATTATTTTGACAAAGATTTCAATTTGATTAGGCGCATAGATGCAAATACAGCTAGATGGCTCAATAAGAAATGGTACTTCTATGACGTTTCTTCCAGAAGCTTTGAGAATGGAGGAGAAGTCGGAATGGAAAGGTGGCATGAAAAAATAATTTCTATCCCAGAGACACCTGATGACTTTAAGATTGTAGAAAAGAGTGCCGATGAGATGAGTTACGCTGAACTTAAAAGCTATATTAAAAAGATTAGAGCCGAAGGCTACGATGCTACAAAATATCAGGTTGACATGCATGCAAAGCTGGCTTTCCCTTTTGCGGGTATTATAATGCCGCTTCTCGGGGTACCCTTTGCTATAAGAACAGGAAGGGAGAGAGGAATTATTAGGGGGATTGGGATTAGCATAATAATAAGCTTTGCTTATTGGATTATACTGTCAATTGCTCTTTCCTTAGGACACAACGGTACTCTCCCACCCATAATTTCTGCATGGATATCCAATTTTATCTTCTTGCTGATTGGAATCTATATGCTGTTGAATGTCAGATAATCAGGGATTTTAGTTAGTTACCTGATTGCTGACCGCTGAACATTCTTAATTCAATTTTTCCAGCTCTTTCTTAGCTACTTTAGCCTCATTAGAGCCTGGATGATCCTTGATGACCTTTTCGAATAGCAGCCCGGCACTGGTTTTATCTCCCAACATATAAAATGCCAGACCCTGTTTTAATAGGGCACTGGGAGCCTTGTTACCCTTGGGATATTTCCTTAAAACTTCTTCAAATTCCAGTATAGCCTCTCTGTACTTTTTTTCTATAAAGAAGGACTCCGCAATCCAGTACTGGGCGTTATCGGAATACTCGGTATCAGGAAACACCCTTAGATATTTTCGAAACCCCATTCTGGCGGTAGTTATATCCCCTTTCTTAAAGTCATTGTACGCCTTCTGGTACAATTCCTCACTGGTTGGTTTCTTACTTTCGGTTGTCTCTTTCTCCTCACTCTGTTCGGAAGTTCCCTCCTTAGAGGGAGCCTCTCCAGCAGAAGGAATGCTTTCAGAGATAAAAAATCCCTCCAGAAAAAGGATACGCTTCTCCAATCCAGACAATTTTGCTTCAATGGTCTTTATTTCAGATTCATACCCCCTCTTTAAAGAGGTATTTTCTCTGTTTTGTTTATCTAAAAGATAACCATACTCTTCAATCTTTCCTCCCAAAGATCGAAGCTGAACCTGTAAGTTATCCAGCCTTGCGCCTGCATCAGCTTGATTCTTCCTCACAGGGCTTATAGATTCCTTAATATTACCTTCGAACCCTGCAATTCTACTCTCAATTTCTTTAATATTACCTTTGAGTCCTGCAATTCTATCCTCAATTTCCCGTATTTTTTCCTCATTTTTCTTCAGCAGGTCAAGAGACTGTTCAGTATCCTTTTTTAAATCCTTTCTTAAACCAGAGATCTGCGCGTTTAAGCCGTTTAAATCATATTGAAGTCCAACAACATCCTTTTTAGAAGCGCATCCATTCAAGAAGAATATAAGGCATACCGAAATCGAAAATAAAATCGGCACCCATGATGGAAATAACAGGGATTTACATACATTACTAACCAAGACCATATCCTCACAGATGAGCCAGGAATGGAACCCTTGCGGAGGAACTTTAAGGGTTACCCCTCACCTCCTCAGTAAGAGGGTTACTCTGAAACTATTTTAAAGTGCGCCCTTCTATTTTTTGCCCATGCATCTTCATTGTGCCCTGGATCCAGGGGTTTCTCCTCGCCATAACTTATAGTGGAAATCCTGGAAGCCTCAACTCCAGCAGTGACCAGGTACTTCATGGCACTGTCCGCTCTTCTTTCCCCCAATGCCATGTTATACTCATTTGACCCTCGTTCATCACAGTGCCCTTCAATCTTAATTTTCAAATTAGTATGACCCTGGAGCCAGGAAGTCTTTTTTGCCAATATCTCTCTTGCTTCATTGGTGAGGGAGAATTTGTCAAAATCGAAGTGAATGTCCGCATTCTCAAAATCTTCTCTAAGTGCTGCTTCTCTCTTGGCAGTCTCTTCTCTTTTGGCGGCATCTTCTCTCTTGGCAGCCTCTTCTCTACTCGCGGCTTCCTCTCTTTCTCTCTCTTTTTTAAGCTCTTCTTCTTTCAGCTGTGCCTCTCTTGCGGCATTATCGTCCTCCTCTGATTTCAGAGGCTGGGAAACCTTTGGTTCTTCCTTTGGTTCTTCCTTTAGTTCTTCCTTTGGAAGAACTTTTTCCTCTGCCTTGGCTGCTGCTTCCTCTTTCTTCTCAATCCCTTCCCCTTCCCGCAGAACCTTTTTTGAGCAGGCATTTAAAAATAAGGAAAGGGAAAACGTCAAACTAAAAATCAACAAATAAACTGATAACCTTTTAACCATTTTTTATTACCCCCTTTTTTTAATTAAAGAAACAAAAACCATCTTATACATATCACTGAAATCTGGGGGACCAGCATGGATTCAACTGGTTCCCCTTGAATGCCCCAACCTGCCTTTGCCCACTTCCATCAGCCCTCATTATATATATCCTTTTATTTCCCCCTCTGGTAGAGGTAAAGGTTAAAAATCTCCCATTGGGAGACCACGATGGGTATTCATTATCCCCTGAGTTTAATGTAAGTCTTTTAACATCCGTTCCATCGGGATTCATTGTATATATATCAAAGTGTCCCTCTGCTAAAGAAGAAAATGCAATTTTGTCTCCCTTTGGAGACCATTTTGGAGAAGCACTGTAGTTCGTCTGGAAGGTAAGCCTCTTCACATTTTCCCCTTGAGAATCCATAACGTAAATATCTGGATTCCCTGATCGGTTGGAGACGAAGGCGATTTCTTTCCCGTCCGGGGACCAGGTGGGTGAAACATCTATTCCCCAATCATTTGTCAAACGTTTGAGCCTCTTTCCATCTTTATTAAGCACATATATTTCAGGGTTTCCCTCTACGCTTAAGGTCACCGCCAGTTTACCCCCATCCGGAGACCAGGCAGGAGCTATATTCAAGCCTTTGTAATGGGAAATTACATCCTCCCTATTGTTAATAAGGTCCTTAACATAGAGATCAGGATTCCCATTTTTGTATGATGTAAAAGCAACCATTTTACCGTTGGGGGACCAGGTGGGTGAAAGGGCAATAGATTTATGATTGGTAATCTCTATCATATTATACCCATCAAAATCAACAATATAAATCTCTTTATGACCCGATTCATCTGAAACAAAGGCTATCTTTGTATCAAAGACCCCTTTCTCACCGGTAAAACTCAGTAAAATCTCATTGCAAAACCTGTGTATCATCTTCCTGAGGTCTTGCCTCTTGCCTACATACCTCTTACCCAGAAGAAGCCGGCACTGGAATACGTCATACAGTTTAGCATCTATCTCCAGATTACCATTATCAAAACGAAAGCTGCCTTTCACCAGAGCTTCAGCTCCAATTACAGACCAATCCCTAAAATTGATTTTATTATCATTGCCGGATTTAGAACCTCCAGGAGATTCTATAAAGAGGGAAAGATCCATAATAGTAAAAAGTCCAGAAATTTCCAGATCTTGAGTCAATACTTCAAATATCTCTTTTGATATATCCCCTTTGTTGTCTTTCCCTCTAAGATCCTTGAAATAGGTTATGGCTATCGGGAACCTTCTGAATGAAGGAGAATCTATATCAATGTATGTCTTCGTATGAGAAAGGGCAGGACTAAAAAAAAGTACACATATAAATATAATAAAAATGTAACCTGTTTTTTTCATTAAAAAAATCTTCCTTGCCCCCCTGCATCCTTAAACTCCCAAGCCCTTAGTTTTAGCCCCGATCCTATCGGGGCAGTTGACTATAACTCAGACGAATGGAATCTAACCCCTATATCGAGGTAACCCCCTTTGTGTTCTACGGGTAAGGATGGAAGAGGATTGGCCTTTTCTACAGCCCTTAGTACAGACTTATCAAAATAAGCATTTCCTGAAGTTTTTTCAAATTTAATATCCTTTATTTCCCCGTCTCTTAGAATCTTAAAAGATATAACAGCCTCCAATCCTTCTTTATTTTTTATAAGGCCTTCTGGAAGCACCCAACTCTCCTTTATTTTGCCCCAGATTATAGTGTAATAGATTTTAAATCGCAGTCCCGTTATTCCTGAGGCTATAACGCCTCCCCCTTTCGGGGTATTAGTTTCGGCTGTCACATTTCCTTGAACAGAGGCATCCCTTTTTATCCTGCTTATAGCCTCCTCTATCTTCCTGTTTGAGTCTCTATCCTCCTCTTTTAACCGGTTTATAGCCTCATCTATCTTCTTGTTTAATTCTCTGTCTTTTATTTCATCAGGGGAGACCTTTTTGGTAAAGCTATCTTCTCTTATAACCCTCTTTTTTAGAGGTGCAGCAGGGACTTCTTTAGCTATCTTTCTGATGGGTGCAGGAGTAATCTTCTCAATAGATTCGATCTTTTCAACCTCTCTGTCTGTCTCCTGTTCCCCTAATCCCAATGGCTTTTCTGAGGGGGCAGAGACCAAATTAACCATATATATCCGGGGGGGAGAGGCTCTCTCAATGTATAAGGCTGGAGCCGTAATTACAAAGGCTATAACAGCCAGGTGAAGAAAAATTGATGGTATAATCATCTTCTCCAACCCTATTGAAGAGGCGCCATTATTAATAGTGTTACTGTTCAAAAGGCTTACCTCTCTTCTTCCGGGGGTTTGGTTATCATACCCAATTTTTCAATTCCCGCCTCCTTAATTTCAGACATAGTCTTCACAACAAAGCCATAAGGTACTGTTTCGTCAGCCTTCAGAAATATCTCTTTATTAACTCTGTTTTCATATATCCTTTCTAAATTTTCTTTTAATCTGGACAATTCAACAGGGTGCTCGTTTATATATATTTCTCCCTTTTTGGTAATAGTCAAAACCAATTTTTCCTCTTTAGCAGGGATATCTTTTGCAGCAACCTGAGGGAGATTCACATCAATACCCTGTTGTAACATTGGAGCAGTCACCATAAAGATTATCAAAAGTACCAACATCACGTCAACCAGAGGTGTTACATTTATTTCAGATAAGAATCGTCTATCGCTTGTTTGATGATTCATAGGTCTTCCCGGAAAAGTTATTTAATCTACTTTTCTAAAGAGATGCCTCTCTATTATATTGAGAAACTCCGAAGAAAAATTTTCCATATCCGAGGTTAATATCCTGATTTTGTTGAGATAATAATTGTATGCTACAACTGCAGGTATAGCAGCGGCTAACCCTGCAGCTGTGGCTATTAATGCCTCGGATATACCTGGTGCAACAACGGCTAAACTGGCAGACCCCTTAATCCCTATACCCTTAAATGCATCCATTATACCCCATACCGTTCCAAAGAGCCCTATGAAGGGAGAGGTATTTCCAGTGGTCGCTAAAAACGGAAGTGCCCTCTCTAACTTGTTTGTTTCGGAGGTTACTGCCTGGTTCAATGCCCTGCTGATATTGTCAACCCCTCCCAGTTCCGTACTTATTGAGGTAACATCACCGGGGGTCCCTCTCACTGCTGAATCAGACTTAGCCTTGTTCAGTTTGCTCAATTCAACATACCCGGCTCGGAATACTTCTGCGATTGGACTGCCCTCAATCTTCTTTGACTCTCCAAAGATGGTGAGGAGTTTTTTGTTCTTCCAGAAAAACTCCAGAAACTTTTTAGATTCTCGATCTGCTCGGCGTAACAATCTGAATTTTGAAAAGATTATAGCCCAGGACACTATAGAGAAGGATAGTAAAATCATTAAAACAAACTGGACCATGGGACCAGCATTGAGAACTATATCGCCTACCCCTCCTTTTAAAGCCCTGTCTAAATATCCAGGAACAATATAACTGAGTAATGCTGCTATGTTATTCACCCATTTCTCCTAGTTATTGAATATACATTAATCCTATTTAATTTATCGTCCTGTGTCAATGGATTTTTCCCGACGGAGCAAATCAGTATGCGGCAACCTTTATCCCGTCAATATATCCTCTGATGCCTGTGAATATAGAAGATGCCAGTCTTTCAAGGTATTCAATATCCTTAAGCCTCTCTTCTTCTATCTTATTGCTGATAAAGGAAACCTCCACCAGGATACTTGGCATTTCAGCACCGATGAGCACATAGAAGGGAGCCTGTTTAACCCCGAGGTCTCTAATATCTGAATATTCAGTTTTGAGTCTCCCTGTTAAAGACTTCTGAATATGTCCAGCAAGGACGCTGGATTCATTGATCTTTGAGTTCAGCATAAGGTCCCGTAATATCGCCTTAAGATCACTCATCTTCTTGGTGGATGTAGCGTTTTCTCTGGCTGCCACCTTCATTGCCTCTTCGTCCGCTGAAAAGTTCAAAAAGTAGGTTTCAATACCATGGGCATCTTTATTGGGACTTGCATTGGCATGAATGGATATAAACAGGTCTGCCTTCTGGGTATTAGCAATAGCAGTCCTCTCCTCCAGGGGAATGAACCTGTCATCTTTTCTGGTTAAGACCACTTCACAACCCAATTTCCCCCTGATTATACCCTCCAGTTTCCTGGCGATCTCTAAAACCACATCCTTCTCTCTAAGCCCGGAAGGTCCGATTGCACCAGGATCATGCCCCCCATGTCCCGGATCGATAACGATCTTACCAATACCAAGGCCCAGTTGTCGGCTTAAAGACAGTGATTTGGTATCCCCCGGCGTCAGATGTTCTTCCCTTGATGCGGAGCCCTGTCCTATTACATCAATGACTATTCGAAAGGGGTCCTCCATGGGAAGTATCTTATAGCTTTTAATACTCTCAATATCCAGCACCACACGCACACAGTCCTTCGTATACTGTCCGGCTCGGACCATCTTCAAAAGGCCGTCTTGAATGGGAATTGGCTGATTTAATTTTGGGCTGATCCTGGTATTGAAGAGGTCGATATACAAACGTTTAGGCTTTTGGATTGAAGGGTCTCCCTTCAAGAGGCGATTGTAATAGGAAACCTTCTTGTCTATATTAATAACAATTCTGGTATAGTTTGGATTAGACCAATATCTTATATCAGTAACGAGTCCAGAGTCTTCACCTTTAGACAGGGATGATGTAATTTCCTCTTCTTTTTTAGTGCTTTTTACTGTATTCTCACCTTTAGGCAGAGACGATGTGATTTCGTCTTCTTTTCTGGTATCTTTTATTGTACCCTCGCCTTTGGACAGCGACGATTTTTTAGATACAATAGTTGGTTTGAACTGTTTGAGTCTATCCAGGCTTATTCCTGCCTTCCGCGTTACGTTACCCTTTGGAAAGTTAGAGATAACCTTAGAGTATTCAATATATGCCTTTGATTTATCATTCTTGTATTTCTCATAAATCTCAGCGATCCTGAACTGGGCATCGTCTGCCAGTTTACTCTTCGGGTAACTTTCCATCATTTTTTGATAAAGCTGTGCTGCTTCATCAAGATCAGCCCCTCTAGCTGAATAGCCGTATAGAGATTGATAGACCTTTCCCTCCATGTACATGGCATCACCAGCCCTCGAAGCCTTTGGATATTTTTTATAGATATTTTTAAATTTTCTGGCGCAATAGATCCAGTTAGTCCTTGATATTCTCTTTACTTTTGAAATTTCGAGAGATTTGAATGCCTGATAAGCTTCCTGATACTCCCTTTCGCCAGCATCTGCGAAGGCATGAGATATCAGGATGAGAACTATTAGAAGAGAACAGGGTATACTGGTGGCAATAATCTTCTTTATCATAACATTTATCGAGACCTTTGAAAAACTCGCTTTCAGTCATTGCGAGGCGTCTACACGCCGTGGCAATCTCTTTGGTAATTAACACGTTATGAGATTGCCTCATCCGCCTCTGGCGGATTCGCAATGACAAATTGGGCAGCTTACTTGCTGATTCAAGATTGCCCATTATAATACCTGGACGACCCCTCATTGTCAAATTGTTTTTGTAAGGTGTTTTTGTAAGGCAGCAGAAAACCTGAAAGGCTGCAAACCTCTCAAATGGGTTATTAGCACTTATTATGCCAGACTTACCGCTATTATGAAGAACATTTAAATCAAATGCGGGAGTCATTCCTATACCTTCCTGAATAATCTTTGACTTCCATTATCAATAAGTATAAAATTACACATATTTTTCCAATAGTAATGTGTGTCAGCAGGGTAATTAAGTATTACGTATATTATTGCAATGAATTTTTAATAAACACTGGAGAAATTTTAAGATGAGCATGAATAGAAAATTGGTAAAGAAAATTAATATGAGTGAAGATACAGATGATGGACATGTTCAAGCGGAAAAGAATGAATTAATCTCAATGATTTGGGAAATCACGAAGGATAATTGGGCATTTGTGAGAGGGCAAGATGCTAAACGAAGATTACAAAGAGATGTTGCGACTATTGTTAGAAGAACAAGTTGATTTCATGATTGTCGGTGCATATGCTTTAGGAACTCATGGATATCCGAGAGCTACCGGGGATATCGATATTTGGGTAAAACCCAATAAAATAAATTCAAAGAAATTATACAAAGCATTAGCACGATTTGGCGTTCCTCTTGGTCAAATTCAAATCGATGAATTTTCAACTGAAGGAATTATTTTCCAGATCGGTGTGATTCCTCGTAGAATTGACATCATCACGAAGATTGATGGGGTTACATATGAAGAAGCTGATGAAGATAAAATTATTGTTGAAATTGAAGGTTTAAAAATACCAGTTATATCTTTAGAAAAGTTCATCAGAAACAAAATGGCGACAGGAAGAGAAAAAGATGAACTTGACATAAAAACATTAACAAAAAAGGGGAAATCATAACCTTTCACTGGTGCGGACGCAAAACAGCCGCGCCGCACAGTTCGGGTGTGAGCCTGTAGAATAAGTCCATTTTTAAAATCTATGGACTGAGTGAAGATGAGATAAGGATTGTGGAAGGCATGATAAAGGAGTAACTCTTGTGAAGTATTGCCCTGATTGCGGTTCGGAGTATTTTGATGAAGCCGATATGTGCAGCGACTGTAATATCAGGCTCGCAGGTGAGAATGAGTACCTTAAGAGAAAAGATGCTGAAGATGCTGAATTGAAGAAATTATACAAGCTCTCCAGGGTGTGCGTATTAGAAAACAGATTTGAGGCAGACGTGATTAGCGATGCCCTCGAAAAAGAGGGTATTACATTTATTGTCAGGGAATTCAGGGATACTGCATACAATGGTCTCTTCACCCCTCAGTTAGGCTGGGGAGAAGTCATGGTTTTTGATGAAGAAACAAAAAAGGCGGAAGAAATAATAGATAATATCAAGAAAGAGTATTGAGAAAGAAAAAAAGCGATACTGATGATATTTATTGTTTCTTTTGTCAGGCGTATAGATTGTACGAGTCACAGAACTAAGTGTTCCAAAAGTATTTTCATCCCGATACAAATCAAGGTAACACCTCCTATAATTTCAATTTTATTCTCAAAAAGATGCCCATACTTATCTCCAACAAAAACACCGATGAACGACAGCAGGAATGTTACCATTCCGATTACTATTATTGGAGTTACAATGAAAACCTTTAAGAGACCAAAGCTTACCCCAACTGCAAGGGCATCGATACTGGTAGCAACAGATAACATCAGCAGAACAGAAGTATTCAGCGGGTTAGTTTTCCTTCCCTTTGTCCCTATCTTTCTCGATTCATAAATCATCTTGCAGCCAATGAAACAAAGAATCGCAAAGGCTACCCAGTGGTCAACACCTGAAACAAGATTTATCATGCCAAGCCCTGCTGACCACCCGATAAACGGCATAACCGCCTGGAATGATCCAAAAAATACAGCAATCTTTAAGGCACCATTGGCTGTCAGATGTCTTATTGCTCCCCCACTTGCAATGGATACAGCAAGGGCGTCCATTGCTAATCCAAGCGCTATGAATACAATTGTAATCATGTGCATATTGGGTTACTTTCTTACGGTAAACAACAAGAAACCTACTCCAGGATGCATCTATGTTGTAGAAGCAAGGAGTTGGAAATAATCCTGCAAAATCTGAGCATGATCAAATGCCAAATCCTCTGGCAATGTCTCTTTGGTAAACACACCAACTTCTTTTGCATCATCATCAGCCTTTGGTTTTCCCTCAGCCGAAGCGATATAAACAGTTGTTACATTATGACTTCTCAAGTCTCTCCGTGGGTCTGAATAGGTATGCAGCTGTCTCTTTAAAACAACATCGAGGGAGGTTTCTTCTTTTGCCTCCCTTATTGCTGCGTCCTCCAATGACTCGCCGTAGTCAACATAGCCCCCTGGCAATGCCCATGCAATTGGCGGATACTTCCTCTTGATCAAGACAATCCCCTTCTCCAATTCTATAATGATATCGACCGTTAAAAAGGGGGACATTGGAACTTCAGCATCTTTCTTGCAGTGAGGGCATTTTATGGCTGCCTTTTTCATAGATATCCTTCCCAGTTACTAATTACCATGCTTTTCTATATACAGTCAATTCAAATACTACCAACCTTAACCCTACTGCCAATTCTGAGGGTTGTTTTTCTTTGACAAGCCAACAAATACATGCTACTTTAAGACAAAAAGCCGATCATACAAATCTCCAAAACAATAATTACAGAGGAGGATAATATGGATAAAAAAGGAACCGGATTTTTAAATGCTTCAAATAATTTAATAACACGTAATTTATCCCTTCTTATATCAGCAATTATAATGATTGTCAGCCTGATTTTACTTCCAGGCTGCGGCACTACACTTAAAGATGTAAGTTCATCAGGGGAGAGTACTGATGTAAAGCTTTTAAAGCCCCAGTCTCTCCCGGTATACTATGATTTTGAGGATATATCTATTCCCCCGGAGCTTACGCTGGATAAAGAGAAGTCATTTATTTACGAAACATCCGCATTGAAAACCGGGATTCTGGTATTCAAGGGGCGTATCGATGTCTCTTCCCTGGTAGCGTTCTTTCAGGAAAATATGAAAAAAAACAACTGGGTCTTTATAAACAGCTTCAAGTATAAAGGCTATATCCTGAACTTTCAAAAAGAAGATAAGAGCTGTTTAATCACTTTATTCGACAGGGCATTTAATACCATAGTCGAAGTTAGAGTTGGCCCCCTGCATGGAACAGTAGAAGAACCTAAATAGCAAGTATTGAGCTATAATCTTCTGGGAAACTTGGAGGAGAACTACATGCTAAAAGACAGAAAGATTGTCCTGGGTATTACAGGGGGTATAGCGGTATATAAGGCGGTGGAACTGGTAAGAAGGCTTGTAAATCTTAATGCCGAGATCAATGTAATAATGACTAAAAGCGCTCAGGAGTTTGTTACCCCTTTAACTTTTCAGACGCTCTCCGGCAATAGGGTAATCACAGGATTATTTGACCTTCTGGAAGATTCGAAGATTGGACACATAGCTATAGCGCAGTGGGCGGATATTTTTGTTATTGCTCCGGCAACTGCTAATATTATTGGAAAGATCTCAAGTGGTATAGGAGATGACTTTCTGTCAACATCTGTAATGGCAACCAAAGCCCCTGTCCTGATAGCACCTGCAATGAATACCAATATGTACGAGAATCATACAGTTCAACGCAATATAAATACTTTAAAGTCTCTTGGCTGCCACTTTGTTGAACCTGCTTATGGAGGGCTCGCCTGTGGAACAGAGGGGCAGGGTAAGTTAGCCGAGGTTGATGATATTATTGAAGAAATGGAATCCATACTATCTAAAAAGGACCTTTCAGGAGAGAGGGTTCTGGTTACTGCCGGTCCAACCACAGAGTTTATTGATCCCATAAGGTTCATTACTAACCGCTCTACAGGAAAGATGGGATATGCAGTAGCCAGAGTAGCCAGGAGAAGAGACGCTGAAGTTACTTTAATAAGTGGTCCTTCTATGTTGCCTGTTCCTCAAAACATAAAATTCTTTTCAGTTAAGACGGCTTTAGAGATGAGAGCCGCTGTCCTTGACAGTCTGGAGGGTTCCACTATCGTGATTAAGACGGCTGCGGTAGGTGACTATAAGGCCAAGGAAGTCTGTTCAGAAAAGATAAAACGGGAAAGGGCAAATCTTATATTGGAATTGGAAGAAACCCCGGACATACTGTCAGAGATCGGGAAGAAAAAGGGGGATAGAATTCATGTAGGGTTTGCTGCTGAGACAGAAGACTTAATAAACAATGCAAGAAGTAAACTAAAAAATAAAAACCTCGACTTGATTGTAGCCAATGATGTATGTATGGAAGGGGCAGGCTTTGAGTCCGATACTAATATAGTTAAGATACTGGATAGAGAGGGTAAGATAGAGGAATTGCCGTTGATGAGCAAAGAAGAGGTGGCTGAAAAGATACTTGACAGAGTTGTGAAAATTAAGACTAAAAAATCAAAAAACCTGAGTAAAAGAACCAGCAATGATTAGTCAAAAAAGTCTGCTTCAAGATTTCAGGGAAATCGTACTTGATCTTAGAGAATATCTGAATTACCAAAAGGATATAGGCATCGAAGGGTTCCCAACCTTTCCTGAAAGGACAGATAGCGCAGGCAAGCATAGAGTTTTAAGTAGTCATGATTCAGGCATTGGAATTTGTGAAGACCTGTCGGCATCTGCCTGTGGCAGACAGGCAGGCAATTTGATGATTTTGGAAGCTATCAGGGAAGAACTTGTTGGTTGTAAACGCTGTAAGCTCCATTCCGGCAGAAGAAACATAGTCTTTGGGACAGGCAACGAGAGTGCCAAATTGCTCTTTGTGGGAGAAGGGCCTGGTCAGGATGAAGATATAAGAGGAGAACCCTTCGTAGGTAAGGCTGGTCAGCTACTTACAAGGATTATAAATGCAATAAATTTGAATCGAAAAGAGGTTTATATAGCCAATATAATCAAGTGCCGTCCGCCCGGAAATAGAAACCCTGAGCCGGATGAAATAAAGGCATGCGAGCCATTCTTAACCAAACAAATCCAGGCAATCAAGCCTGAGATTATATGTGCCCTGGGTACATTTGCTGCGCAAACCCTGCTTAAAACGAACGAAAAAATCTCTAAACTGAGGGGGAGATTCCACAGTTATAGCGGGATTAAACTCATTCCTACTTATCACCCTGCTTTCTTACTCCGAAACCCCAATTTCAAGCGGTTTGTCTGGGAAGATATGCAGATGATTCAGAAAGAGTATCTATCAAGAGGGTTTAAGGGATCAAGGGGGCAGGGATTCGAGTGAGATGCTTGAACCCTAGAATCCTTTAATCCTCGAACCCTTTTCACCAGCTAAATATATTGTATAGGAATTTTCATTTTAAATAACTTTAGGCACATAACTTGAAATACCATGATTAATAGAAGACTTTACCATACCGTACTGCTAATAGCCCCCTTTATTGTTTTCTCACTATACTTAATTCCCTTTGCTTCAGCTAAAAGTCCTCATGTAAACGTTGCCAAAATAGATAGTATAATAAATCCAGTGGTTGTAGAGTTCATCGCAGAAATTATAGAAAGGTCGTCAAAGGACGGGGCAGAATGTTTAATCATCCAGCTCGATACTCCGGGTGGTCTAGACCTCTCAATGCGTAAAATAGTAAAGGATATGTTGAGTGCTGACATACCCATTATTGTATATGTTTCTCCCGGCGGGGCAAGGGCAGCATCAGCAGGAGTAATGATAACACTGGCCAGCAATATCGCCGCTATGGCTCCGGGAACAAACATTGGAGCAGCTCACCCCGTTACTATGGGTGGCCAAAAGATAGACAAGGAAATGGAAAAAAAGGTGGTAAATGATGCTGCGGCATATATCAAAAGCATTGCAGAAAAAAGGGGTAGAAATATCAGATGGGCAGAAGAGGCAGTGAGGAAGAGTGTATCCATTACTGAAAAAGAGGCACTAAAGCTAAATGTAATTGACTTAATAGCTCCAGATATTAAAACCCTTCTTGAGGAGATTAACGGAAAACAGGTTAAGACTGAAAAGGGCACCTTCACGTTGAATACAAAAAACGTAAAGCCTGTCTTCATCAATATGGGTATCCGTCACAATATACTTAATACACTGAGTAACCCTAACATTGCCTATGTCTTGATGATGATAGGGTTTCTAGGGTTGTATTTCGAGCTGGCACATCCTGGTGTTATCTTTCCAGGAGTAATTGGAGCTATTAGTTTAATCCTGGCATTTTTTGCCTTTCAGACCCTGCCCATAAACTATGCCGGAATCCTTTTAATAGTCCTGGCTATAATACTTTTTATTGCTGAAGTTAAGGTAACGAGTTTCGGGCTCTTAACCATTGGAGGTATTGCCTCAATGCTTTTAGGTTCTCTGATGTTGTTTGAATCCCCTGTCCCGTATTTGCGGGTATCATGGTCTGTGCTCATTCCTGTAATTCTAGGCACTTCAGCCCTGTTTATCCTCTCTGTAACCCTGGCATTCAAGGCTTATGTCTCCAAGCCTACAACCGGGATGGAAGGATTAATAGGGGAAATTGGGACTGCTAAAACAGAAATATTACAGGAAGGTAAGGTTTTTATACATGGAGAGCATTGGAATGCCTACAGCGATGAAGTTATTTCAGAGGGAGAAAAGGTTAGAGTTTTAAAGATGGACAATCTTAGGTTGAAGGTGGAAAGATTAGTTTAGTTTTTCAACACTTTGAAAAGGGAGGTTTTATATGATTGGATGGGTTGTATTGGCTGTTTTTCTGTTTATTATTCTGGCAAGTGCTGTGAAGGTGTTAAACGAGTATGAACGAGGTGTCATCTTTCGTCTGGGGAGGTTAATTGCCACAAAAGGCCCTGGATTGATAATCTTGATTCCAATTGTTGATAAGATGCAGAAGGTCAGTTTAAGGCTGGTTACTATGGATGTCCCTCCCCAGGATGTAATTACCAAAGACAACGTCTCAGTTAAGGTAAATGCTGTTGTCTATTTTCGGGTCATGGACTCCAATAAGGCTGTCGTAGAGGTAGAGAACTTCCTCTATGCGACCTCTCAGCTTGCCCAGACGACCTTGAGGAGTGTCTGCGGTCAGGTGGAACTGGATGAAATTCTATCGGAACGGGAAAAGATCAATCTGAGCCTGCAGGAAATCCTGGATCGCAGTACCGATCCCTGGGGGATTAAGGTAACGTTGGTTGAAATCAAACATATTGACCTGCCTGAGGAGATGAAACGTGCCATAGCCAAACAGGCGGAAGCAGAGAGGGAACGGCGGGCAAAGATCATTAATGCCGAGGGTGAGTATCAGGCTGCTCAGAAACTGATTGAGGCGGCAGCCCTTATGGAAACAGAACCCATGTCTCTGCAGCTTAGATACCTTCAGACCCTGAACCAGATTGCAGCAGAGAACAATTCAACAACCATTTTCCCTATTCCCATTGACCTGTTTAAACCGTTCTTGAAGCTGGTAGATAAAGAGAAGTAGAATTTTATAAAAAAGCCTATTTCTGCTACACTCGTTTTGTCGCTTAATAACATTGTTAGGCAAGCAGAGCGCAAACGAGGAAGGCTACGGGATTGCAACCAGGTTTTCTAGCCCATCAAGAAAAAGGAGGCTACCTATGGTCAAAGATAACTTTGTCGGCGTTTGGAAACTTGTTACATCCGAATTCAAGCGATCAGATGGAAGCACAGCATACCCTTATGGCAAGGAAGCCATTGGAATGCTCATCTATAATGAGCATGGGCATATGTCTGCCCAAATCATGAACCCGGACCGCCCGATTTTCGTATCTGGTAGCATTCGAAAAGGTACGGCGGAAGAAATCAAGGCAGCTTTTGATGGATACACGGCTTACTTCGGCATCTATGAAGTTGATGAGGAAGAAGGTACAGTCACCCATCGCGTCAGAGGCAGCCACTTTCCGAACTGGGTGGGTCAAGACCAGAAAAGGTTTTTCGAGTTTTCTGGCAATCGCTTGACACTCAAAACCCCGCCCATACCAGCGGCTGGCACGACAGTCACTGGAATTTTCGTTTGGGAGCGAGAAGTATAAGAAGCAGATACTGGGACAAGTCGAGCCAGAAAAGATAATACGTGTAACCTGTAAACAGATGGGAGTAAAAAGGGAGGATTTATTGAAACGGGGTGGCGGAGGTGAATAAAAACGCAACTAAGTCAAGGATAAAGATTTGACCCCATATCCACCCCCATATCCATCACCCAAATACGGAGTATAAACCGTGAAAGTAATGATTGCCGCATTAATATGGGGTTGTATTAGTGCTGTTTCTTTACCACTTGGCGCAATTATTGGATTATGGTCAAGTCCGTCAAAGAAGGTTACCTCATCTCTTATGGCATTTGGCGGAGGAGCGCTTTTATTTGCGCTTACCATTGAGCTTTTCTCCCATTCATTACACATTTCACATAATGCCCATGATGTCCGAATTATCCTGGCAACGATGATTGGTGCTATTTTTGGCGGCCTTCTCTTCGAGCTTCTCAACCAGCTTCTAAATAATAGAGGTGCCTTTCTTCGAAAGCCTTCACTCATAGAAAAACATATACTGAAGATCAAACGGGGCAGAGCAAGGAATATGATCCGGGCACTGAGCAAAATCGAGATTCTTCAGTTACTCCCAGCTGAAGAATTCGTTAAACTTATTCCTCATTTAAAGACCATGAAATTCCATGCCGGTGAAACGATTTTCAAGCAGGGAGACATCGCTTCGGAACTTTATTTTATTGTCAAGGGCAATGTTCAGATTATTCGCGAATCAGAGACAGATACCAAGTTAATTGCGGAACTTGGGGAGGGGAACACTTTCGGTGAGATTGCCCTCATTTCGGACATGCCCAGGACCGCCACCGTACGTGCAATAACAGATATCGAGACATGTACTATTCACAAGTCCGAGTTTGAACAATTGATAAAACACTCTCCTGCCCTCAGAGATGCCTGCAGCAGGATGATAAAAGAACGACTCTATGACATAGAGGCAAAAGACAGTATTCTGGTTGGGAAGGCTAAAGCCTGGGAAAAGAGTGCCCTGAGAAATCTGGCCAGGCTTACTATCCCTGTTACTGAAAGGGATCTCCACCATGAAATAAAGGAGCGTGCCAGCGGAGGTGCGGCTCTTGCCATCTGGCTAGGCATAGCGCTTGATGGCATTCCCGAATCTCTTGTCATCGGTATGCTTGTTGTTATTGCAGCGGCATCGGGTACCACGATAAGCTTAGCTTTTATCGTCGGTGTATTTCTTGCTAATCTGCCGGAAGCAATGTCAAGCGCTGTCACGATGAAGAGACAGGGCTCGAGTTTCATGAAGATCTTCTGGATGTGGATGTCCCTTTGCGTGATGACAGGCATGGGAGCCCTGATAGGAACTTTGCTTTTTCCGGCACATCCGGAAGGAGCTCTGCGATATTTTATTTCTGGAATCGAAGGGCTAGCTGCTGGAGCCATGCTTACCATGATTGCAGAAACCATGCTTCCTGAGGCCTTCGAGCAGGGAGGAGGCACTATAGTAGGTCTCTCTACTCTTGTCGGTTTCCTTGCCGCTCTAGGGGTAAAGATATTCAGCCTTTATTGATGTTGTGAGTTAGAGGGGCTTAATATTTATTTGGGGGCGTTATTGTTAATTACTTGATAGATACTGCTTGAAATTACTGGATTCCGGCTTCCGCCAGAATGACAAGAGAGAGGGTTTCCTGACTTTTTACGAGTTCATCAATATTGCTAGAGTCTGATTATCTTCTCTGTATTTATTCCTCTGGTTGCATTTCTTGTGTCAACTATGAGATTGGCATTTTTGGTAATCCATTGCCAATTATAGCCACTATGATCAGTAGTAATTACTACACAGTCCATTTTTTTCAATAGTTCTTCATTAATGACCACGGATGACATCTTAAGTTCATCGGTCTTTATAAATGGGACGTTGGGGTCATTAAATATTACTTCTGCCCCCTTTTCTTTGAGGATCTTTATTATATCCAGGGCGGGGGATTCCCGGATATCGTCGATGTCCTTCTTGTATGCCACCCCTAAGACTAAGATATTAGAGCCATTGACACTCTTCATGGATCTATTCAAACCATCTATTATTTTGTTGGTTACAAAGTAAGGCATTTCTGTATTTATCTCACCTGCTAATTCAATAAATCTTGCCCTATAATCCAGGGTTCTCAGTTTCCAGGATAGATAGGAAGGGTCTATAGGCAGGCAATGTCCGCCCAGTCCAGGCCCTGGATAGAAAGGCATATATCCGAAAGGCTTGGTAGCAGCAGCTTCGATAACTTCCCAGACATTCAATTTTAGTTTATTACATATAATGGCAACCTCGTTCACCAGAGCAATGTTAACGCTGCGAAACGTATTTTCCAGTAACTTTACGACCTCAGCGGTTTCTGTAGAGGAAACCGTTACTATAGTATCTATAACCTGCTGATAGAGAAGCTCAGCCACTTCAGTACATTTTGGTGTAATGCCTGCTACTATCTTTGGTGTATTTCTGGTCTTATAAAATTTATTACCAGGATCAATTCGTTCAGGAGAAAAAGCAAGGTAAAAATCTTCACCTACCTTTAATCCCGTCTCTTTGAGTATAGGCAGAATCAACTCCCTTGTTGTCCCTGGATAAGTAGTGCTTTCTAATACAATTAATTGTTTAGCATGGATAAATTTTGATATCTTATTGGCAGCATCCAGGATATATGAAACATCAGGGTCCTTTGTTTTGTTAAGAGGGGTGGGGACACAGATAGATATGGCATCTATATCCTTTAAAAGGGAATAGTCAAGGGTTGCGCGTAGCCTCCGACTCTGAACCAAGGGTATTAGTTCCTCTTTTTCAACATCACGTATGTAAGAACTTCCGCTATTTATAGCCTCCACCTTTCTTGGATCAGTATCTATCCCTGTGACGTCAAATCCCTCTTTGGCAAACTCAATTGCCAGAGGTAAACCTACATAACCAATGCCAATAACGGCAATTTTAGCAGTTTTACTCCTGATTTTTTTTAATAGCTCCTCCATCTTTATCCTTTCCTGATAATATTCTACTTATGACTTACGATTCACGACTTACATGCGAAAGCCTCACTCTGATACAAATGTGATATGGGTTGGAAGCCTTTCTTTCATTTCAATAGTTAAACCAAATTTTTTTGCCTTTTTAAGGTCTTGAAAATGGCCAACCCTCACCCTATGCCACATCCCCTTCATCGGTATATTTGATGAGACTATATATACAGGATAACCCTTTTTTTTCAGCTTATTCGCCATTTTTCTGGCATGTTCTTTCTTAGGAAATGCCCCAACCTGTACAGCATATCCTCTGAAAGATTTAGTGTTCTCTTTTACTTCTTTAGAAACTCTCTGTTTTATTTCCAACGGTTTCTTCTGCTCTAGCTGCTTTCCAGTTTGGGAGGGTTTCTTCTGTTCTACCTGTTTTTCAATTTGAGAGGATTTATTTGTCTTTTCAGTCTGTTCGGGAGGGATACCTTCTTTTTCAAGAAGAGTTTGATAGAAGGTCAATTCTATGTCGGAATGGTCTTTCCTCGGATTACTTTTCATCTTCGAGGGAATTCTATTTTTCCCATATTTTTCCACCCCTGTAGAGCCTTCAGCTCTTATCCCCCCCTGTTGGTTTTGAGAAAATCCTTTGCTTGCCGTAAAACCCAGCATAAATACAAGAACAAAGGCAAAGGTTATCCCTATTAACATAAAGGTCAAGAGTTTTTTAGTTTCCATCGTCCTTGTCTTATCACATTCTTTCAGGAGCATGCACACCCAAAAGGGTTAAGGCATTATTTAAAACTATCTTAATCATCTTCACAAGATACAACCTTGCCATGGTCAGGGGCAGGTCATCTGATAGTACCCTGTTCTTATTATAATAACTATGGAGATTACTGGCTAAGTCATTCAAATAAACTGTTATTCTATGGGGCTCCAGAGAGAAAGCACTTCCTTCTGTGACTTCAGGGTACCCCAATAGGTGTTTTATTAGCGTTAATTCCTGAGGTAGAGTTAAAAGGTCAATTGCCACATCTTCAAACCCTGGAATATTTAATCCTTGTTCCTCTGCAAACCTTAAGATGCTGCAGATTCTGGCATGCGCATATTGAACATAATAGACAGGATTTTCATTGTTCTGTTTTTTTGCCAATTCCAGGTCAAAATCCAGCTGACTGTCGGAACTGCGCATCAGGAAAAAATACCTGGCCGCATCCTTGCCCACCTCCAGCAATACCTCTTTTAATGTATCAAATTCTCCAGACCGAGTAGACATAGCCACCTGTTGGCCGTTTCTCACGAGGTTTACCAGTTGCACCAAGATGACTTTCAATATCTCTTTATTACCTCCCAGTGCCTGGATTACTGATTGCATACGTGGGACATAACCATGGTGATCTGCCCCCCAGATGTTTACAATCATATCAAATTTACGTTCCAATTTGTCTCTGTGATAGGCTATATCAGACGCAAAATAAGTAGGCTGACCATTAGCCCTTATCACAACCCTGTCCTTTTCATCTCCAAACGCTGTGGTTCTAAACCAGAAAGCCCCATCCTTCTGGTAGATATACCCCTTCTTTTTGAGCTCCTCAGTTACTTCTGATATTTTGTTGTTCTCAAAGAGTATTTTTTCACTAGACCATACATCAAATTTTACTCCAAAATTCCTTAAATCCTCTTTTATCCCCTCAAGAATAGAATCAGCGGCATAAACAGCAAAATCTGAGATAACTTCACTATCTGGTTTATCCAGGTATTTATCCCCTTGTTTAGCTATAATATCATTTGCTATATCGACTATATATTCACCCTGGTAGCACTCTGATGGCAGATCAATATCCCTGCCTAAGAGTTGGAGATAACGCAAGAAAACTGACCTTCCAAGGGTGTCCATTTGATTTCCTGTATCATTGATGTAATATTCTTTAACTACTTTATAACCTACCACTTTCAGGATATTTGCAAGGGCATCACCTACAGCAGCTCCCCTTCCATGCCCGATATGAAGGGGGCCGGTGGGGTTTGCACTGACAAATTCTACCTGAACCTTTTTCCCTTCCCCTGCTTCACTTTTTCCGTAACGATCCCCCAGTATTTCGATCTCCTTCAGGGAATTGCGCCAATAGTCATTGGTTATGAAAAAATTAATGAATCCGGGTCCGGCTATCTCTACTTTAGCCAAAACATTACCCTTATCTCTTATACTCTCAGCGATACTACTGGCAATCAGCCTGGGAGAACTTTTCTCCTCAGAAGCCAGAATCATGGCAACATTGGTAGAAAAGTCCCCATGTTCTTGAATCTTAGGGCTTTCCAACTCTATATCGGGAATAGATTTTATTCTCAGTAATCCCTTTCGAACACAATCAGACAAAGCGTTATTTATGATACCTCTTAACATATCTTTAATCTTCATCTTACCTGTTGTCCTGCCTCAAGATGTTAAAGGTTTTATTGAAGGCACCTACCTAATGCTGTGGAAGGTAGTAAGTAACACATAAGCCTTACATTGTCAAGTCAGGTTTGCTTTATAACAAGGTTGAGAATAAAGGCTTTACTAGTTTCCTCAAAAGAACTTTAAAAATACCTCATTGGAAAGCAAGATACCTTGAATGGTAAGTTTCAAATGCCCTTCGTCGATTGATATAAGGTTTTCTTTGAGAAGATAGGAGATAATACTGGCAAAGGTCTTTTCTAAAGGAATGTCGAACCTTTCTTCAAAATCATCAAGACTAATACCATCTAACCTCCGAAGCCCCAGAAAGATAGCCTCTTTTATTGCTGCTTCTCTGGTTAATTCTTCTCTCTCAATAACAGCAGTACCATTATTTGATAGTAAAGAGATGTATTCGTAAGGATTGGGAATGTTTTTCCACCTGATACCCCAATCCTTTTTATCTGACGTCTCTCTTAGATAAGAATGAGCCCCTGCACCAAACCCAAAATATTCTCTCAATGTCCAGTATCCTTCATTATGCAGGCAGCGGAAACCTGGTAACGCAAAATTTGATATTTCGTACTGTTCATATCCGGCTGCAGCAGCCTTTTCTTGAGCAAGCCTATACATTCTTATTTGGATACCCTCATCAGGCAAAGTGATCTTCCCTTTCCTTTGTAAATCATAGAAAGGGGTATCCTCCTCTATGGTCAGGTTATAGACGGATATATGTTCAGGCTTGAGAGACAGGGCACAGTTCAGGTCTCTTTCCCAATCAGCCAGGGTCTGATCAGGTGTACCGAAGATTAAATCAAGACCAATATTACTGAAACCAGAAGACCTTGCATCTTCAAATAGGTTAACAGCATCAGCAGAGGTATGGATCCGTCCCAGCTTTTGCAGGAATCTGTCTTGAAAGGATTGAACCCCTAAGCTCAACCTGTTAACCCCTATGGTATAAAGGGCATTAAGTTTCTCAATACCAGCGGTTTTGGGATTAACCTCCAGGGTTATTTCTACGTTAGAATTTGACGAGAATACAGACATAATCTTGTCAGTAACCCTGGCTATACTGTCAACGGAAAACAGGGAAGGCGTCCCTCCCCCAAAGTATATAGATGCAACCCTCCTTTTCACCTTTTCTAAAAATACTGATTCCTTTAACCCTCCTTTCTCAGGGTTACCCCTGAATGGTACTGTAAGGGGTTTGGTATAGCAGTCTATCTCTTTATCAAGGGCTTTTATATAATCCCCTTCGGGGATTGGTGACACAGTTATGGAATTGAAATCGCAGTAGGGGCATTTACTTATGCAGAAAGGAACGTGTACATATATTCCTGTATCTTCTTCTCTCTCCTTCAATTTCTGACACCATTTTGCTCTGTCTTTACATTCTCCAGTCTTATAACAACAATCTCAGGCGGAGATAGAAATCTGAGGGGAGGTCCCCAGGTGCCTGTGCCTCGACTGGCATAGAGCTTCCTGCCATTTACCTCAAAAAGCCCCCCCTGCAGTGGAAAGAAGATATGGGTTATAAGGTTAAAGGGAAACAATTGACCTTTATGGGTGTGCCCGGAGAGTTGAAGGTCAATGGGCATAAAGAGGGCATTTTCCCTGAAATTCCCGGGCTGATGACAGAGGAATACAGTAAAGAGATCAGGATTGCACCTGGAAAAGAGTCTGGAGATGTCCTCTCCTGCCCTGCTTTTGAACCTCTCGGCTGTAGGGTCGTCCAGTCCTATGAGGTTGATAATACCATTAAGGTTTACATATTGGTTGCGAAGGAGTTTAAATCCCGAATCTTCAGTGAACTCTACAGACCGTTCTATCCCTGCATAGAACTCGTGGTTTCCCGTAACGGCATATTTCCCGAATTTTGGGTTAATGCCCCTGAATTCTTCTGCCAGTCCCTTCATAGAATCCAGGTTCCCATCCACCAGATCCCCTGTGGAAAAAAGTATATCCGGTTCGATTTCTCTAATAATATGTATAACCTTTTTTAGCCTCTTTTCCCCTACGAGAACCCCCAGGTGAACATCGGAAATCTGGGCAATGACCAGCCCCTCCACATTTTCAGGTAATTTTGAGGTCTGAATACTGACTCTTGTGATACCTATATTCAATGCTTCAAAATAGGCATAGGTACAGATGCCCATTACAATTAATATTATTGAGAAGAACGTGGGATAACTCTCAGGTATAAATAGTGCCGGGCACCTTCCAAAAAATGCCCGGCTGATTAGTTTACCGGATATATTAATGAGGTCTACTCCCACATTTATCAAAAAAAGGTAGAGAACAAAACCTATCCAGAAAGATGAAACCAGTGTTAGAATATAGCCAACCCCTTCTGTGTGTTTGACCATTAATGTCCTGGAGAGAATCGGAGATGTTACCATGAGAACAATAAAGGCAATGATGGCTATTTTGACTATGCATGGAAAATCGGTTTGTGATATGATTTTTCGGTAGATATAAAAATGTACCAATCCGTAAACAGAAAAGAAGATGCTCAGAAAAATAATGAATTGATTATTCATGTTAGTACCAAATTATTAATACACATTGAAAAATTCAGCATGTCTGATTATCTAAGGAATACTATAGGGCAATTTTCTGAAATATGCCAGGTGGCTCTTGCATTTGCAGTCTGATGCTCCGAATCCATGAGCCAAGACTTCAGCACCTTCCATCTTAAAGACCTTCTGATTTAACTCGCACTCTGATAATAGTCCTTCAGCATAGACTTTCACATCTATGATTACAGCATCTTCTAAAAGATAATCTATATGCCAGTGTAGAGCCTTCTCTTTTCTTTTATGCCTACTTATTCTGGCATCCAGCCCTCTTTTAGCACTACCCGTATAGACGTAGTAACCTTTTTCAAACAAAAACCTGCCAAGTTTCCCTATCTGTAAGAACTTATCTGATGGCAGGTTAATTATAAGATTGTAAGTACCTTTATCCATGAAACCTTTAAACCGAATCTTTGCCCCTGAATCTTACTGTCAGGGGCTTGCCCCTTTGAATCCTTATGATTTTATCATATTTTTTGAATATGATTCCCAGATTATTAACACTATGCCCCTGGAGTTTCAAGATTAAAAGAGGTTTTACTTTACTTTTTGTCAAAACTCGTTTAGTGTTACAAACGTGCTTTTTTAATAAAAGGAGAAGGTTCCATGACCAACGGAAAGAAGGTAGCTGAGAATATATACCTGATAGATGCCAGGGTATTCGGTATATCTAATTTCACCTCAGTCTATTTGATAGCAGGTGAAAAATTGGCTTTGATAGAGACCGGCCCAACTAAATCAACCCCTTTTATCATTGAAGGAATTAAAAGATCTGGATTTGATCCTGGTGATGTATCATATCTCGTTGTTACTCATATCCACTTGGATCATGGAGGAGGAGCCGGAGCATTACTCAGGAAGATGCCTAATGCTAGGGTAGTGGTTCACGAAAAAGGTGCAAGGCATATGATAGACCCTTCAAAGCTGGTAAACAGTTCAAAGAGGGTTTTCGGAGAATTGATAGACGAATGGTATGGAGAGGTTCTGCCTGTGGAACAGGACAGGATAATACCCGTAAATGGTGGTGAAATAATCGATCTGGGTAAAGGTCAGAGGCTCCGAATGATCGATTCCCCCGGACATTCAAATCACCATATCTGTATCTACATGGAGAAAGAGAACGGCCTTTTTACAGGAGATGCAGTGGGGGTATACCTTTCCGATTCAGGGGGACTGATACCCACAACCCCTCCTCCTGAATTCGATCCGGATGTAAACGCGGAAACGATCAAAGGTTTTTTAGACCTTGATTTGAAGCTACTGCTGTTTTCTCATTTCGGGATTACAGAAAAGGTACATCAGACCCTGAATATGAGTATTGACTGGCTTATGAAATGGAAAGACAGTGTTTCAGGAATGATGAGCAAGGGGTTGTCTCCGGAAGGGATTACAGAGAAGTTCAGGGCAGATACGAGGGAAGTACTGGGTTCGGATAAAGGGAATGAACTCCTCTGCCAATGGGTAATGGAACACCATATCCCCATGTGTGCAATGGGATATCTCAACTACTTCAAGAAGAAGGATTTATAATCTCCAATAACCTGACCATACCTGACCAGGCCTGAAAGGGCCTTTGCAGCCCTTTCAGGTGTAGTGTAAACAGGAACCGAATTTTTTTCAAACACATCTATCACATTCTGGTTATCCATTTGATGTGAATTTATACACATCACAACAGGCTTTCCATATTCCTTCTTTAACTCCACCATGCCCTTGAACAATTCCCTGAAGGGGACAACAGGATGCGGCAGCATAAAGAAGATCAGGGCATCGATGTTGCTGTCTTCTAAAACAGCCCTTATCACTTTATCCAGAACTTTCCAGCCCTTTGCAAACCCCAGATCAACAGGGTTGGTTCTTATTGTCATAGGGGGTAAGGTCTCTTCCAGTATCTTTTTTGTTTTGTCTGAAAAATTTGGCAGTTTCAGGCCTTTGGTTGCACATACATCTGTTATCATAATCCCTGGCCCTGCCTGAAAGGAGAGAACAGCTACCCTGTCCCCCCCTGGAGGTGAAGAGATAGACAGTATCTTGGCTATGTCAAGCAATTCCTCGCAGTCGGTGGCAGACACAATCTTTGATTGCTTAAAAGCAGCATCATACAGTTCATATTTGCCTGCTATAGACCCTGTATGAGAATATGCCGGTTTGTAAGCGGCAGGCGATTTTCCCACCTTGCACGCCACTATGGGTTTTTTAAGTGCTGCTTCTTTGGCTGCCGATATAAATCTGCGGGGATTATCTATACCCTCGATATACAGGAGAATGACATCTGTATCTTTATCATCAACCAGGTACTCCAATAAATCCGCATATTCTACATTACACCTGTTCCCCAGACCAACAACCTTACTGAACCCTATATTTTCGGCTACCCCCTGATTTACAATCACATGGGCGATCCCACCACTTTGACTTATAACCGCAATACTGCCCTTCTTTAATTGGGACAGATATGGAGAGAAGGAGGCATTAAGCCCTGCATGGGTGTTCACCATTCCAAATGTATTTGGTCCGATGATTTTTATTCCGGCTCTGTTAGCCATTTCTGCCATATCCTTCTGGAGGTTGCGTCCATCCTGATGCCCCAGTTCTTTGAACCCTGCAGTGATAATTACTGCACCTTTAACCCCCTTATCCCTGCACTCGTCCAGAACACCAAATACTAAACGGGCTGGTACTACTATAATGACAAGGTCGATCTTCTTTTCCGGAATGGAAACAAGGGTAGGATATGTCTT
Source organism: Thermodesulfobacteriota bacterium (assembly GCA_040757775.1). Classification (NCBI taxonomy): domain Bacteria; kingdom Pseudomonadati; phylum Thermodesulfobacteriota; species Thermodesulfobacteriota bacterium. The sequence goes on along the minus strand of JBFLWQ010000009.1, from coordinate 10,704 downwards.
TATGCCCAAAACCTCTCTGATATTGGGGTTAACAGGGTATACTTTTCCTTTAAATCCTCTGTCCTTAAGGCTGTCAACACACTGATGGCCCATCTTTGAAGGGTCTTCCGATGCTCCAACTATCGCTACTGAGTCGGGATTAAATAAAACATCAAAACTGTCTTTCGTGGATGGATTCATATTTTTTTTATAGCCTCCTTTTCCACTTCCGGGTAAATATCGTCAATCGCTTTCTGAATTTCTTTTGTCTTTTTCAGGGCGGTAACAATTTTGCAGTAGGTTTTTATGTCATCAAGAGACAATGCTCTTCCTTTCCTATCCTTAAGCCATTTCTCGCAAACCTGATACCCTCCGATCCGGTATTCCCATATCGCTGATTTAACACCTTCAAAGTATTGGTCATTGTTTATATAAACACATTCGTTTTCATACCTCGCTTTTTCAACTCTGTGATCTCCTTCGCCTTGAAGTTTAGCGACAGGTAAATCAAGTTCTGGGGACTTGAGCAGGTGCAAATCCACCAGCTTCTTCCCTTGCTCTCCCATTTTGATAAACAGCTTATGATCTTTTGCAAAAGGAATCCTCGGAAAATCTGTCTTTAAAAACTCGGCATATTTTGTCCGATAGATATTCGAGTAGAGCACCGCATAGATGTAAAAGAAAATGTGCTCAGGGGAAGGTGCTTTCTTAAAATTGCCGGTTAATTGTTCTATAAGAGTGGGAGATATGTTCGCTTTTTTTACCTCATAATCTGCTTGTGGTTCAAAGAGCATCATTAGGCCACCTGTGGATCGTTTTCCAGGGTTGTTTTTTTTCTGGTAGCGGTAGAGAGGAAAATTGGCGTTTCCGCCCCTATAGAATAAATTAAAATCTTCAATACAATTGGAGCAGAAAATAATATTCCAAGGTTGCTCTAAACCTACAACTTGTCCAGCCCGACCAACGCATAATCCCAAATTTTCTTTCATCATGTGGCGCATGACTTCTTTTCGAGAGCGCTCAATTACCTCATCATGGTAAAAGATCCACCTCCTATCAAATGGCCGGTATAAGATTTGTGTAATTGACTCTTCCCAGTTTTCATCTTTTCTTATTTTTTCCCGTGCAGCCTTCAATTCCCAGTTCGATTTATCCTTTAAATTAAATGTTTGGCGGACAAGTTCATCGGGCATTTTTCCATCCCGAAACATCCTGATGCGTATTTTCAGAGGTTCCTTATCGAAGTCAATTACAAAATTATCTCTTGATGTCACTATGCCTACGCTATTTACAGAAAATAGGTCAGTTATTTTAGGGTATTTCTCATAACCTTCTAAAAGCTTCTCGTCTCTCGGAACAAAAAGATAAAACTCTGACTTTGGCAGTAAATCCCGCCATTCGGTTGTTTTGACGTTGTTCTCTGTCAGCCAATCATACTTCTTTTCTCTCAGCCCCCAAAGCTCTGAATGATAGACCGTACAGTCTTTCTTCTTACTCTTCTGCTTTATGAACAGTCCAATAGCTACTCCCTGCTGGATGTCAAAGACATTCTCATCTTTTGAGCCGTCAGGGCATCTCTCTTTCTTCAGGCTGTTGCCGTGTAAGTCCAGAATATAAATCTCATTGAAACTATTCATCAAAGACTGCCGCATGCCCCGGAAGGTGGGATTATCAAGATAGCTGTGATTGGTTATAAACCCTAAGACCCCTTCTCCTGCCTGGTCAATCTTCCATTGGGCGAAACGGATGAACTTTACATAGTCATCCTGGAGCCATTTAGGATTTTTCTCTCCAAGGGGTTTACCGTCAACTTTATAGTAGGCTTTGATTTCTTTAGATATCCACTCTCCCACATTGGAAGAATGACCGGAATAAGGAGGATTGCCAAGGACTACCAAGATAGGCTGTTGTTTCTTTACCATCCCTGCCAAATGGGATTCTTCGGAGAGTGAGGACATCCCGGGAAGTGCGGTTTGATCAAGTTCAGCCATTTCCAAGGTATTGGTAAGATAGAGTTTGAACCGGTCATCGCTATGGAGTTTATAGCCCAATTCTTCCAAAAGAAACGACATTTTTAGATGCCCCACTGCATAGGGAGCCATCATCAGTTCAAAGGCAAAGAAGTTTTTGAGGATATGTTCTCTAATGAATTTTTCTTTTCCTCCCTCGCCATATTTGGAGACAAACTCCCCTATTGCTATTTTTGCCGCCTCCGCTAAAAAGGTAAGCGTTCCTGCAGCAGGGTCCAAAACCGTCACCGATTCGCCGGCCAGCCCATACGTTCTCTTAAAATGTTCCTTCAGGATATACTGCAATGAATGGGCAATGTAGGAAACTACCGGCTCAGGAGTATAATAGACTCCCCGTTTTTCTCTCGTTTCCGGGTCATATTCAGCCAGAAAAGTTTCGTAGAAATGTACAACGGGGTCTTTCCCCTTCCCTTCATGAAAATACTGGTGAAGAATATTTTTCACGTCTGTAACTGCCAGGACTTCGGATATATCATCAATAATCCACTCCATTTGCCGGGGTAAATCTCCCAGGGAAATAAATTGAAATACATCCCTCAGTATTCCAATAGTACGGGGAATATTGTCGTAAGCCAGTTTCCTATTGAATCCATCCTCTGAACGGGTACGGGCAGCAAAAAGTCCATAGGTAATGGTTTGTGAATAAAGATCAGCAAACTCTTCTTTGGCAAGACCACTGATAAGATATTGCCTGAATGCCTCATAGAAGCTGGAGATGAAGCCTTTCTTTTGATTTTCTTCTTTCTTTAACTCTTCAGCAACTACTTCATCCTTCAGGAAACGCGTCCTTTTTGCTAATTCTACGGACAGGGTTTTGGCATCGTAGACCTTGGGAAGGGAAAAGGAAAAGAATTGCTCAAGCAGTTTTACAAAGTCGGTTTCTTTTTCAACAGGCGGGATAGATTTTAGCTTATACATACCGAAAGGTCTGGCAATAGAAACATTGGCGATCAAGGCTCCATTGCGATAAAGCCGGAATTCAAAAAAGTTGGTTAATATGAGGTTGGGGAAGGTTCGGAGATACCGTTTTAGTTGGTCTGTTGTTTCTATTTGGTCTAAATGTTCAACTGTGGGCGCTTTGGCTTCAATATAGCCAACAATATGTTGCTTTCCGTCCCAAATTCTAAAATCAGGGTTGCCGACTTCGGTCCTTTTAGGAAGGGTAGTTATATGAATTTTCTTCTTGCCAAACAAGTCTGCATATCCCTCAAGCAACTCCTTAAGTGCAGAATAATAACTTTCCTCTGTGGCATCCCCTTGATTGAGATTATTATATATTCCTTTCAGATAGGATTTCAGCATTTTTTGCCTTTTTGCTTATTTGATTATTTTCCTATCATCAAATGTTGATGCCCTAGTAAAAAGTCGCAAGCCCCCTTCTCCCTCGATGACAAAAAAGGGGATTGTGACACAGTCTCCAGGGGAGGGGAAATGTCACTTTTTACGAGTCCATCAAAGTCGCACTATAACAAGTTCGATATAAACCTATCCTCGAATTCGAAGTTACATATTAATATTGGAATATTTCCTCCATGGTCGGGCTACAGTCTTATTTTCCAGTGCGTCTAAGGCTTGATTAATTATCTTCCTGGTATCTTCGGGCATTATCACATCATCAACAAAACCCCGGGCAGCAGCTTCATAGGGATTCTCATAAAGATCTGAATACTCCTTTATTCTCTTTGTACGTATCTCCTCTGGGTTTTCTGCCTCCTTTATTTCTCTGGCAAAGATGATGCTGGCAGCAGTTTTGGCACCAACGAGGGTAACCTGTGCCGTGGGCCAGGCAAATACCAAATCGGCACCTATAGCCTTATCCAGCATGCCGTAGTGGGCACCGGCAAATGATTTCCTTACCATGACAGCAATTAATGGAACAGTAGCATCTGCCCAGGCATAGAGCATTTTGGCGCCATGTCTCAGGATACCTTTCCAATCCTGCTGGGAACCTATTAAGTAACCGGGAGAGTCGTGAAGGGCAACCAGGGGAATGTTAAACAGGTCACAAAATCTTATAAACCTGGTGCCTTTGTCTGAAGCATCAACATCCAGACACCCGCCCATGTGACTGGACTGGGTGGCAACCATCCCTACAGGACGACCATTAAAGCGGGCAAAACCAGTGATTAGGTTTCTCGCGTGGAGACCCAGTGTCTCAAAGAAATAACCGTCATCCACTATCCTTTTGATAATCTGAAACATATCGAAAGGTTGATATGGCTCTTCAGGCAGTATGTCAAGCAAATCTGGTGATTTTCTTTCGGGATCATCTTTTGTTTCCATACGAGGCGGTTTTTCTTTGTTGTTGGATGGCATAAAAGAAAGAAGTTCCTTTGCTTTATCCAGGGCGTCTTTGTCGTCCTCTGCTACTACGTGTGTCTGCCCTGATTTTATGGCGTGAGCCTTGTACCCCGAGAGTTCCTCCAGACTGATTTCTTCTCCGGTCTGTGTCTTTACAAATGCCGGACCCGCAATACCCATAAATCCTGTATGTTTTGTTTGAACAAGGAAATCCTGCATTATAGGATGGTATGCCTGTCCGCCCAGGCAGGGACCCATTAGCAAGGCTATTTGAGGAATTATCCCCGAAGCCAGTATTTGAGACCTGAACAGCCAACCATAGCTTTCCAGAGAATCCACTCCCTCCTGAAGACGTGCACCCCCTGAGTCGTTCATGCCTACAAACGGCCAGCCATTGTCTTTAGCAAAATCCATGGCACGGGCAAACTTTTTACCATGATACTCTCCGAAAGAGCCTGCCATAGCTGTATAGTCTTCACTGGCAACAACAACATGCCTGCCTCTTACTTTACCAAAACCTGTAACAACACCCTCAGCAGGAACCTCCTTTTTATCCATTCCAAAGGCAGTCGTTCTGTGCTTAATGTGCATTCCTATCTCAGTGAACGTACCAGGATCAAAAAAGTATTCTATCCTTTCCCTTGCAGACATCTGTCCTTTTTGGTGGCGCTTTTCTATTGCCTTGGGGTCTCCCATCTGCAGGATGCGCTCACGCCTCTTTTTAAGTTCCTCTAATTTCTCCACGTTCTTACTGCGCTTCTTGTCACTCATACCTGAGCCTCCTTCCGTTTTGTTCATTCAATAACTACCTCTTTTCAAAACATAAATAGTTTTGGTTACTTACTCAAAGCCACACCATGTAGTGATGCTTTCCACGGGCTCTCGGGCACTCTGCACCCTGTTTGCGGGAAAATCCCAGTTGGGATAACCAATAGCAATAGATATTATAATCCGTTTGGACTCGGAGATATTGGCAAACTTCCTCACCACATCGGGATACATTACACCCTGGTCCTCAATGCAGGTACCAAGACCATGGTTCAAGGCAGAAAGGCAGATGCTCTGCACCACAGCGCCCACATCCATCAGTGGTCCTGCTTCAGACAGAGACCGATCCGTCAAGACAATGATAGCCGCCGGTGCATCGAAGTAACGAAACCCTCTTTCCATCCATTCTGCTCTCTTTTTCTTATCCTCTCTTGGTATGTCCATGAGGCTAAAGAGCTGCTTGGCAAGTTCCACCTGACGATGTCTGTAAACACTATCAGAAGGCCATCCTACAACGGAATGTTCCGGATGGGGTGATGCTCCAGAATTGAGTTTTTCCACGTTGCCTCGTTTGATATTTTCAAGAACATTTCCTGAAAGTACAATAAACTCCCATGGCTGTGTATTCATTGCTGACGGGGCAAGTCTGGCAATTTCCAGGATCTCTCTTAGTGTCTCTTTCGGTACGGCGTCAGGTTTAAAGTTTCGTATACTCTTTCGTGTTTTTATAGCCTCTACAATGTCCATAAATCTCCTCCTATTCATGAATTGCCGGGATTTTAAAGAATAGAAACCCGTTAGTGTGAGGACAGAGTATAGTCGAAACATGGCTGCATGTCAATTCATAAAGGTGATTCTTATCAGTTAACATACAAATAAGTCGTTATTCAAAAAACGGTTCTTATAGCTTGGCAAAAGAGGAGGAAACGTGTTACTCAAGGGAAAGGACTTCTATGGTTACCGGTTCTTCGAAAGGGTTGAACAGGGTATACGCCATAGCCCTGGCTGAAGCTGTTGTTAGGGTGCGGTTAATGGATAGTTCAATTTTTTTTAATCGCTTTCAGAAAGGACTCAACATCGAGGGTATTCAGAACGTCCTCCTTTTCAAGCCACCCCCTTCTTGCGACGGCTACCCCAAGCTCCATATAGTCCATCTGGGAAAGCACATGGGCATCGGTATTAATAACAACCTTTGCCCCCAGTTCTTTAGCCCGCCTGCATCCAATGTCGTTCAGGTCCAGTCTCTGGGGATAGGCATTGACCTCAAGGGCTGTTCCGGTCTCTACGGAAACCTTTAGTATCTCATCCAGGTTGACCTCATAACCCTCACGTTCCTTCAAAAGCCTTCCTGTTAGATGTCCGATGATGTGCACATGAGGGTTTCTCATGGCATGAATAATTCTCTCAGTCTGTTCCTCCCTGCTCCTTTTGAATCCGGAATGAATAGATGCGATGACAATATCCAGCTTTGAGAGGACATCTTCCGGGTAGTCAAGGGTACCATCGAGACGAACATCAACCTCTGTTCCACAAAGGACCCGGATCCCCGAAAGTTCACGATTGACTTTTTCAGTCTCTTCTATCTTGGCTATCAGGGTGTCAATACTGACCCCCCCTGCAACCCCTAAGGACTGCGAGTGATCAGTAATTGCCACGTATTCGTAGCCCATTTTCATTGCACCTTCTGCAATTTCTCTGATGGAATGTGCCCCATCGCTGTAATGGCTGTGGACGTGAAGGTCAGCCTTAATGTCCTCTCTTTGAATAAGGTTTGGAAGAGTACCCTTAATGGCAGTTTCGATCTCTCCCCTGTCCTCCCGAAGTTCCGGAGGTATGAAAGGAATGCCCAGAAGCCGGTAAATGTCTTCCTCCTTTTCCCCTGCTATCCGGTTGCCGGATTTCTCATCAAAGATGCCGTATTCGCTTATCTTGAACCCCTTTTTTACAGCCATTTCCCGGGTTCGGATATTGTGAGCCTTGGAGCCGGTAAAATAGGCTAAAGCTGCACCATACTGATCCTGCTGTACTACCCTAATGTCCACATGGTATCCTTCCTGGGTAAGCACACTCGACTTAGTCGTTCCCTTTCCCAGGACCTGCCTGACATCCGGCAGATGGATGAATGCATCCATGACCTCATGTGGCGAACTCGACGATACCAGGATATCAATATCGCCAATAGTCTCCATTCGGCGTCTCAGGCTTCCGGCAGAATCTATCTGCTCTATACCGGGAATCCCTCTGAGTTGATCGGTTAACCTTTTCGATATGGCAATAGCATATCCCAGGGTCATCCTTTCAACCCCTTGCCTGTAGAAAGCAATACCCCTCAGGATATTCTCTTCGGTCTTCTCCTTGATGCCGGGAAGACCATGGAGTTGGTGAGACTGTGCCATGTCCTGGAGTTCATCAATACTCGTTATCCCAAGGGTCTCATGAAAGAGCTTGGCTTTTTTGGGACCAACTCCCTGAATGGCGATCAGGTCAAGGAGGCTTTCCGGTATTTCCTTCTTTAGTTCCTCATAATAGATCATGTACCCGGTATGCAGGTATTCCTCAATCTTCAGGGAAAGGTCTTTCCCAATGCCGGGAATCTCTTTGAGATCTCCCCTGGCAGAGATGGTTGCCAGGTCTTCCGCAATGCTCTCCAGATTCAACGCCGCCCTTCTGTACGCCCTTATCTTAAAGGGATTATCTCCTCTGATTTCCAGGAGATCGGCGATGTTATTGAATATCTTTGCAATCTCAAGATTTTTCATTTGCCCTTTCCTTTACAGTCCTTTGAACGAGCTTCACAGGCTGACGAACAGGTTATAAATCATAGCATAAATAGTTCCTCAAAAAAAGACAAAACCCTGCTTACTAGGTGGACTAGCTATAATTATTGTTTGTTTAAGAATGGGGGGTGTATTTTGGGCAGTTACTTAAGGTAGACCGATTTTGGGATAGAACAGATACTGAGAATAGAAAGAAAAGCTAATGCCCTTCAGATTCTTTTGCCGGCATACGCACAGTCAAAACAGGACATGTAGCCCTCCTTACAACCCTCTGTGCCACACTCCCAAAAAGCACACGTCCTAAGCCTGTACGCCCGTGGGTGCCCATAATAATAAGATCGATTTTCTTTTCATTCGCTGTATGTATGATTTCCGAAAATGGTATCCCTTTGGCTATGATAGGGTAGTATCCCTTAAGCATGGTGGCCATGGATTTACATATATCCTCAAGCTGTTCTCTGACTTTTTTTTCTATTTCTTCAAAAATCTTTACCAGAGTATCCCCGGCAAAAAAGGGTTCCATATATGTCCAATGCTGGAAACTCTCTTCCACCACATGGATGATATACAACGGAGCCGAGAACTTCTCTGCTATTAATATAGCATACGGAAAAGCAAAATCGGCGGTCTCAGAAAAATCGTGGCAGAATAAAATACGCTTTATCTCTACCATAACACCCTCCTTGATCTGATTAACAATTTTTCAACAGGTCTCTCCGTAACGTGTTTCCCTAGTTCCAATTAGCCACTCCATGGGTATGAACATAATCAACAGCCTCCTGTATCCTCAGGGGTTCTCTCTTTGTAAACAAGAGTTTCGTACCTCTGGCGATAACAACGATCCCTCCGTCACTTACAAAAAAGCGCTTACTATCATCTTCCATATCATAGCCTATCTCTGTCCCCGGGGGCACCTTTACTCCTTTGTCTATGATTGCCCTCCTGATCTTACAATACCTGCCAACCTCCACACCTTCCATCAGGACGGATTCCCTGATGTCAGCGTAGCTGTTGACACGAACCAGTGGAGAGAGAACAGAGTTCTGCACTCTCCCACCACTGATGATGCACCCCCCCGAAACTATAGAATCCAGACAAGCACCCATCCTTCCCCCGGGATATTCCTGGGCAAAGACGGTTTTGGCAGGAGGGTACTGTCCCTGATATGTACGTATGGGCCAGTCAGTGTCATAAAAATTGAACTTAGGGTCTGGCGACACCAGGTCCATATTGGCATCAAAATAGGCATCGATGGTACCCACATCCCTCCAGTATTTGGACTCTTTTTTATTCTCGTCCCTGAAGTTATAGGCAAATACCCTGGCACTGCGGATCATCGCAGGGATGATATCCTTGCCAAAATCGTGATGACTCTTTTTACAGGCGTCCTCCTCCAGAAATTCTCTCAGGATTTCACTATTAAAGATATAAACCCCCATATTGGCGGAGAGTGTATTATTAGGGGACAATAATTCGAGTTTTTTAGGCTTCTCCTCAAAACCGATTACCCTGCCTTCATCATTAACCTTCATAATACCAAACTGAGAACTCACCTCCTGATCCACCTCTATGGTGGCTACAGTAGCATCAGCATCTTTTTCTTTATGAAAGGCAAGCATCCTGGAATAGTCCATCTTATAGATATGATCAGCAGAAAGGATTAGAAAATATCCGGGGTTTACAGTATCGGCAAAGTACAGGTTCTGGTATATACTGTCAGCTGTTCCCTTGTACCAATCTCCGTTGATTCTCATCTGGGGAGGAATTGGGAATATATATTCGTCAAGTTCTGAATCGAATATACTCCAGCCCAACCTGAGATGCTGTTCCAGAGACAGTGACTTGTATTGGGTAAGGACTGCGATCTTACGCACACCGGAATTGATACAGTTACTCAAGGTAAAGTCGATCAGGCGATATATTCCTCCAAAGGGCACTGCTGGTTTGGCTCTATCACGTGTTAATGGATAGAGCCGTTCACCCATCCCCCCTGCCATAATCATGGCCAATACATCCCTCATGGCTGCAACCCCTTTCTGTATTTATCCCTGGGTTTAAACTTAAGTGCTTAAATGTTGTGCTTCAGCCTCTATATCGGCTACCAGATCTAACCCCAGCATAGTAGCCAAATCCATACATTCTTTTCTTAAACCCTTTACTCTTGAGGTAATGCTTTTAGCAAACAGGTATCTCATGACAATAACCATCATGGCCATTGCCGGAGTATCCATCGTACCTACATTTTCGAAGTGAAACTCAGCAGTTTTTATCTTGGGGTGAACCCTTTCCATGATACTCTCTTTAATAGGAAGGATATTGTTTCGGTTAAGGTCTCCAGACAGGTCTATCTGTGCAACCCTGTTGTCTTCGGTTATACACAGCATTATATTCTCCCTCCTCGTTAAGTTTAACGGTGAAATTATGGTCACCAAAAAAAGAAAGTTGTTGTTTCGAAGAAGCAGGGCAAGTTGGAAATCTTAAGATCATTTCAGGGTAATTTTCCCATTATTATTTATGGAAAGACACTCACTTTTCCATAAGCATAAGTCCTCATAACAGTTGTTCACTCTGTCTGTGGCGTAGCAATCGATGTTATTTTCCGCTCGTTGAATTGCCCTGATTATATCTGTCTTGTTCCTTCTCGCTGTGTTTACACCCAGATTTTTAGCCATTCTTCTAACCTCGTTAAAGTTCATTTTGCCCCTCCTAAACATTAAAATTTGGTGATTATAAAAGATTTGGCACCAAATTTGTGATATATTTTGTTATCAGATTAAAGATAGATTCTTTTCTATTATTATAACGGAATTCGAGTTCTTTTAAATATAATGGAAACTTTTCTTTTGAGA